>NZ_LVHK01000027.1:0-38455 GCF_001631965.1 Prochlorococcus sp. MIT 1303 | reverse complement strand
CCAAGCCCCTCTTTTGCCTTTCTATTACAGCAGATTTTAGCTAATCCCTTGCACTTGCAGGGGATTTTCTTTTGTCTGCAAATACTATAAATCTCTTAGAAAGATTATCGATAACTGGCAGTTTCCTGTCTCTTTAATGTTCAAGATTATGTGGATCCGGTCAGCCTAGATGATTATAGTTACGCGCCATTGCAAATCAACTCATCAACTTCTTATCCCTAAATAATATCTTTATCTCCTCAATTAATCATCAGAAGCTGAAAGGAAGATCACCATCTCTGATTCATTTGTTCCACGGAACCTGACTGCAGCTTGATTCTGCCTCCTTGGCGATATTGTTGAGTCAATAAGCAATATCGCCCGTGGTGCCAAGCCCCTTTAGCAAGAGTCGCTAAAGGGGCTTGGCTTAATCCATCGCAGCCTGTGGACGTTCTCCGATCGCGTCAAGATGGCTTTGGTGTTTGGTGTTGACCATGGGCAATGACCGATCCCTAGCGCTGGTGCAGGGGGCGGTTGGTGGTGTCTTGGCAGGGATTGCTCTTGCCCAGGGGGGGCTGCTTTGGATGGCACCGGCCCTGGCCTTGCTTTGGTCGGCGTGTCGCTTTCCAGTTGCAGCCTCTCTTTGGGGTTTTGTGGCCGTGCTGCTCAGCCATCGCTGGTTGCTGGCGTTGCATCCACTCACTTGGGTTGGCGTACCTGCACCCCTAAGTGTTCCTGTCGCCGCATCAATTTGGTTGTTTTGCGGTGCAGCAGCTGCTGTGCTTGTGGGGCTTTGGGCTTGGTTAGGCACTTCGCTTGCTCATCTGACAACGCGCGAAGCAGGCATCCGCGCTCAGCTTTTTCATGCCCTGCTGATGGCATCGATCTGGGGGCTTGCGGAAGTGCTGTTGGCCGGTTCACCCTTGTTTTGGATTGGCGTCGGCGGCAGCCTTTTGCCCGGTGATCGAGCCTTGGCTGGTTTGGCCCGCTGGTTTGGGGCTGGAGGTTTAGCCACGCTTCAGCTGCTGATCGGTTGGTGGTTATGGCGTACGGCGCTGGCCTGGCGTCGTGGAGCTGGTTGGCGTCGTTCTTTGCTCGTGGGGCTTCTTTGCTTGCTCTTGGCCCATGGTTTTGGTTGGAGTTTGTTGCGTTCATCAGATGCAGCCGCACCGATCTCGGTTGCTGCTTGGCAGCCCGCTATCCCTACGCGCAGCAAGTTTTCTGAGGCGCAGCAACGTCGCCTTCCCGAGGCGCTTCAACAAGCTCTCGATCGTGCTGATGATCTTGATGTTGCCTGGTTGGTCGCACCAGAAGGCCTTCTCCCCCCTGGCGAGGAGTTGCTCAGGCCTGCTCCGCTTCCCCTGCTTAGCGGTGGTTTTCGCTGGCTGCGCGGTCAGCAACGCAGTGCTTTGTTGGTGGTAGATCGCGGCGAAAGGCAGGCTTCAGCATTCATTGACAAACACCGTTTGGTGCCGCTGGGGGAATGGCTACCGGCTTTGCCTGGGGGTGTTTTTCGTGGTCTATCAGCTGTTGGTGGTCTTCAACCTGGTGCTGCTTCGCGCTTGTTGCAGTGGCCAGGTCCTACCGCTGCCGTGGCCATTTGTTACGAGCTCAGTGATGGGGCTGCTTTAGCCCAGGCCGTCGCTGATGGAGCGCAATGGTTGTTGGCGGTAGCCAATCTTGATCCCTATCCCTTGGCCTTGCAGCGGCAGTTCATTGCTTTGGCACAGCTGCGCAGCATCGAAACCGCCCGTGATCTACTCAGCGTTGCGAACACTGGCCCCTCTGCTTTGGTTTTGGCGACAGGCAAGCAGCAGCAACTGCTGGCTCCTTTTACGGAGGGGGTTGGCCTGGCGGATCTGCATCTCCATCAAGGCATCAGCGGTTACACCCGCTGGCGTGAGGCCCCTTTAATTGGCTTGATGCTCTTTGCAGTGTTTGGGCTGTTCTGGTCGCGTGTTCGCTCCTAGCTGATCAGCTTGATGCTGCGTTGATCTGTTGGATCAGGCCGCCGCCGAGGACTGCGTCAGCGGCATAAAACACTGCAGCCTGGCCAGGTGCGATTGAGAATTGCTCTTCTTTAAAAGTGAGTCGGCAGCGGTGAGGACGGTCGGCGGCAATGTCTTCTGCTGTGGCTTCGATAGGGGTGAGCTGGGCGGCAACGGGTCCGCTTCTGTAACGCACTTGCACCTCCACATCGATGGCACTGCTTGGCGGTGCCATCGAAATCCAGTTCACTGCGCCCACAACGCAGCTGTCGCGCCCCGCTTCTGCTCGAGGGGCAACGATGACGCGATTTGCTGCCGCGTCTAGTTGCACCACGTGCAGCGGCTCTCGCCAGGCCACACCAAGGCCTTTGCGTTGGCCAATGGTGAAATGTTCGATTCCATCGTGTTCACCCACGACTTGGCCGTCTTGCAGCACAATCTCGCCTTGTCTGGCAGGTAGGTAATTGTCAAGGAAGGCTTTCATTGAGCCGTAGTGATCGGCAAGGCAAAGATCCTGACTTTCTGCTTTCTTGGCTGTGCGTAGGCCGTAACGCTCTGCTTCCTGTCTGGTCTCTGCTTTGGTGAGCTCCCCTAGGGGAAAGATCACCTTTGCCAACACATCTTGAGAAAGGTCATAGAGGAAGTAACTCTGATCTTTGTTCTGATCGAGACCACGTAAAAGCTGGTGACGTCCTCTGGCATCCCCAGGTAAGGCTTGTTGAGGTTCTGGATCTTCGCGATGGCGAATACGGGCATAGTGCCCCGTGGCAACGCGGTGTAACTGGCGTTCTTTTTCAGCCCAGCTGAGCATTGCTGCAAATTTCACCGAGCGATTGCAGCGTGAGCAGGGTAAGGGTGTGACCCCTTGTTGATAGCCCTGCACGAGTTGGTCGACGATTTCTGCTTGGAATGTGGCGCGCGAATCCACCACATGATGAGGGATTTTGAGTTGCTCACAGATGCCGGCGGCATCGATAAGTCCATCGCTGCAGCATGCGCCCTTGCCACTCATCAGCCAGAGAGTGAGACCTTCCACCTGCCAGCCCGCCTCCACGAGTAGGGCCGCGCTGAGGGAACTATCAACACCGCCGGAGAGCCCTACCGCGACACGCTGCTCGCCTGGCCAACACTGCAAACGTGTCAGAGCTTTTGCAACAGCTGGGGTGGCTGGTGTTCTAGACACATCCTTAAGGGGGGCTGGGATTGGCGGCTGCATAGGCGTTACCGCAATGATGTCTTCATAGTGAGGTCTCATGCGCTCCAGTCTTGTCCTGGCCCCCATCAAACGCTGATCATCTTTTGGTTACTGCTGCGCAGATGGCAGGTCTGGAGGAGGACATGTTTGCCAGCGGCTTGCCGGTGGCTGCTTTGATGGAAAAAGTAGGCCAGGCGATGGCGGCTTGGTTTCGCCAACAGTCTGAGTTGTTGGCAGATGGTGTGGTGGTGTTGGTGGGCCCTGGCCATAACGGTGGTGATGGATTGGTGGTGGCCAGGGAGTTGCATCTTGCAGGGGTGAAGGTCCAGCTCTGGGCGCCCTTGCCGATCCGTCAACCATTAACGGCCCAGCATTGGACTTACGTTAAATGGCTTGGCATTCAGCAACTAGATCACGCTCCTGATGTTGCTGGTGAGCCTGTTTGGATCGAGGCTCTGTTTGGGCTTGGACAATCCCGCCCACTCCCTGAAACGCTGGCAACGTTGTTGCAGGCGCGGCAGAGCTGCCAGCCAGGCAAGTTGGTGAGCTTGGATGTGCCTGCTGGGCTCTGTTCAGATTCCGGCATCCCTTTCCCCGGCGGCGCTGCCGTGGCGATGACGACACTCACTGTGGGGTTGCACAAGCAAGGCCTTATTCAGGATGCGGCGATCGATCATGTTGGCCGCCTGGTGCGAGTTGATATGGGCGTGCCGGAGATCTTGTTGAAGCAGTTGCCACAGTCGCAACCTCGGCGGCTCTGTTCTGCGGATGTGGCCACCCTTCCCTGGCAGCATCCAGCAGCAAGCGCGATGAAATACGAACGAGGGCGGGTGTTGGTGATTGCTGGTAGTGATGATTACCCTGGGGCGGCTTTTCTGGCCATTCAGGGTGCTATCGCTAGCGGTGCAGGCAGCATTCAAGCCGCTGTGCCTGTTGCAGTAGCCGATCAGCTTTGGCAAGTGGCGCCTGAAGTTGTCTTGGCGGCCGCGCTTGAGAGTTCTGCGGCAGGTGGCATGGCCGTAGCTACTTGGTTGGCGAGTCATGATCTCAGCCGGTTCGATGCCGTCTTGATTGGGCCAGGCTTAGGTCGAGGTGGAGAACCTTGGTCAGTGTTGGCAGAACCGTTGCAGCGCTTTGCAGGCTTGTTGGTTTTGGATGCTGATGGTCTGAATCGATTGGCGCTGGCTACTGATGGATGGCAATGGTTACAGCAGCGCCAAGGGCATACCTGGCTTACTCCCCATGCCGGTGAGTTCAGAAGATTGTTTCCGCAGCTCAAAGCTCGGCAACCTCTCGATGCGGCTCTGGAAGCATCCCGGCTTTGTGGAGCAGCTGTGCTGCTCAAGGGAGCACACAGTGTGGTTGCGGATCCCTCTGGTGCCGCATGGCAGCTAGCAGAGACAGCAAGTTGGGTTGCTCGTACTGGGCTCGGGGATCTCTTGGCTGGTTATGCAGCTGGCTTGGGATCTATGGATGCTGCTAAGGCTCAGGCTTGCCATTGCCAGGGTGAGTCTTTGGCCGCAGTGGCGTTGCTTCATGCCGAGGCTGCACGTCGATGCCGCCAAGGCAGCTCAGCAAGGTCTATCGCTCAATCCCTTGCAGAACTTACGATTAGCTTGCAATCAAATGAATGTGATCAAGGGCACGTCAAAGGGTATGAATGCAAACGATAAATACCTAATTATCTCGATTCCCCTGCATGAATCCGAAAGCTTTTTTAAAGCTGGAGGGTTTTGCTGAAATTTGTAGGAAAATTTCCTTCCAAATAAATCAGGAGCCGTTGAAATGGTTTCAGCAGCGCCTAAATCAGCAGAAACACAGAGGCGTAGAAGTTCTGATCCTGTCAGCTGGTATCTCACAACGATTGGGCGTATACCTCTTCTTACCCCTGCTGAGGAGATTGAACTTGGCAATCAAGTTCAGACGATGATGAGTCTCACTCAAGACGGCTCAGTTGAGCCTGATGATAAGGATTTTACGACACATCAGCGACGCATGATTCGCATTGGTCGTCGTGCCAAAGAACGCATGATGAAGGCCAATCTTCGTCTTGTTGTGAGTGTTGCCAAGAAATATCAAGGCAAAGGACTGGAACTCCTCGATCTCATTCAGGAGGGTTCACTTGGTTTAGAGCGTGCTGTTGAAAAGTTTGATCCAACCCGTGGCTATAAGTTTTCGACCTATGCGTTTTGGTGGATTCGTCAGAGCATGACACGTGCGATTGCGTGCCAGTCGCGCACGATTCGACTTCCTGTACATCTCAGTGAAAGGCTGACCACAATTCGAAAGGTTTCTCTGGATTTGGCTCACAAGCTTGGAGCAATGCCCAGTCGCTCCGAGATCGCTGAAGCGATGGATATCCCTGTTGATGAACTCGACTCTTTACTGCGTCAGGCGCTAACAACCAGCAGTTTGGATGCGCCAGTGAATGGCGAAGAAGGACGAAGTTTTCTTGGTGATCTGATCGCTGATTCCTCTCTTGGGGAACCTCTCGACAAGGTGGAGCAGCGTATTCATCATGAGCAGCTCGGGCGTTGGCTCAGCCATCTCAGTGAGCAGGAGCAGCATGTTCTTAAGCTCCGTTTTGGTCTGGAAACCCATGATCGACACACCTTGGCTGAGATTGGTCGCTTGATGGAAGTCTCGCGTGAGCGTGTTCGTCAAGTGGAATTAAAGGCCTTACGCAAGCTGCGTAACCTCACGCGTAGGGTGCCCAACGGGATCTGAAGCTGCCTTACTTATCTTGTTGTCTCTGGTTGCTGCCAGTAATTAGTGATCAAGAGGGCTATCAATCTTCAGCCCAGATGTAGCGAGTGAGTTCGTTCGCATTTGGTTCGGCTGCGGCAAGGGCAAACTCCACGCAGTCATTTACTTCTGCATCGATCTCTTTTTCAATAGCGCGTAGTTCATCAGCACGCACCAAAGATTCAGAGGTGAGATCCTTCTCAAGAGCCTTTAGGGGATCTCGTTTTGCCCAGAATTGCTTTTCCTCTTCGGCGCGTAGTTCATCTGGATCAGCAAGAGAATGGCCACGGAATCGATAGGTGAGGCACTCCAGCAGGGTGGGACCTTCACCAGCCCTGGCTCTTTTTATTGCTCTCTGAGTGGCAGCTCTTACGGCGAGAACATCCATGCCGTCAACCTCTTCGCCAGCCATCCCGAAGGCAGCAGCTTTTTGCCAGATTTCCGGTTCACTGGTGGCTCGCTCATGGGCCATGCCAATGGCCCATTTGTTGTTCTCGACAACGAACAGGATCGGCAGCTGCCAAAGCTGCGCCATGTTGAGGCACTCAAAGAACTGGCCGTTGTTGCAGGTGCCGTCACCGAAAAAAGCTGCTGTTACGGCATTGCTGCTGGCATCACCCAGGGCATCTCGCTTATAGCGACTGGTGAATGCTGCCCCCAGGGCGATGGGAATCCCTTCGCCGATGAAGGCAAATCCTCCTAGGAGGTGATGCTCTTGCGAAAAGAGGTGCATGGAGCCCCCACGACCTTTGCTACAGCCGGTTTCCTTGCCGAAGAGCTCACTCATTACTTCGCGGGCGGGTACACCGGCGCTAAGGGCATGAACGTGATCGCGATAGGTACTGCAAAACCAATCGTGCTGGCGTTTCATTGCACCGATCACACCTGTGCTAACGGCTTCTTGGCCGTTGTAGAGGTGAACGAAGCCAAACATTTTTCCCCGGTAGTACATCTCGGCACATTTGTCCTCGAAGCGTCGCCCAAGGGTCATGTCTCGGAAGAGTTCTAGGCCGATCTGACGATCAACCTTGGCGCGTTTGGAGCTGATTAGCGTGGAGATTCTCTCGCCATGGCGGCCTGCTGCCAGGGGTTTTGCCGTGGTTTGGCTTGAGCTCACGGAGGTTTTCTGGCTCATGACAGACGACCGTCATTCGAGTGACGACTGTAATGGTCCGTTGATTAGCAATGGGCAAAATCCCTTCCAATGTCTAGAGTTTTATGCCAATCGCTGCGCAGCTGGTGGACCTGCCAATTGATCATTTCCGCTTGCTGGGTGTCAGTCCTTCGGCAGACAGTGAGGCGATTTTGCGGGCCTTGGAGTTGAGGTTGGATCGCTGCCCTGACCAAGGTTTCACCCATGAGGTCTTAATTCAGCGGGCAGAATTGTTGCGGCTTTCAGCAGATTTGCTGACAGATCCGCCACGGCGTCAGGCCTATGAGACTGCCTTGTTGGAGCTCAGTCGTGATCATCCAGGCGAGACCGCCGGTCTTGATCTGTCACCTAGTAGAGAGGTGGCAGGGCTGATCTTGCTGTTTGAAGCGAACTCTCCTCATGAGGTCTTTCATCTCGCCTCTCAGGGATTGCAGCCGCCCCAGTCCCCGACGCTAGGTAGTGAACGAGAAGCTGACCTCGCTTTGTTGTTGGCGCTGGCCTGTCGGGCTGCAGCCGCTGAGGAACAGGAACAACGGCGTTATGAAGCAGCAGCGTCTCTTCTGCATGACGGGATCCAGTTGTTGCAGCGGATGGGCAAGCTCTCCGAAGAGTGCCTCAAGCTTGAGAACGATTTAGATGTCCTTCTGCCCTATCGCATTCTCGACTTATTGAGTCGGGATCTTGGTGATCAGGTCTCTCACCAGGAAGGACTGCGCTTACTTGACAACTTTGTGAGACAGAGAGGAGGCCTTGAGGGAACGGCCCCATCGCCTGCACCTGGGGGTCTTGATCAATCCGAATTTGACAACTTCTTCAAGCAGATCAGAAAGTTTTTGACTGTTCAGGAACAGGTTGATCTTTTCTTGCGCTGGCAGCAAGCCGGATCAGCAGATGCGGGTTTCCTTGGTGGGTTGGCTCTTGCTGCGGTTGGATTTTCGCGTCGGAAGCCTGAACGGGTGCAGGAAGCTCGGCAGCACTTAGAGAGTCTTGAACTGGATGGATTCGACCCGTTGCCGATGCTGGGTTGCTTGGACCTCTTGCTCGGAGATGTAGGCCGCGCTCAGGAGCGCTTTCTGCGCAGTACAGATCCTCGAGTGAAGGACTGTCTTAACAGCCACCCTGGCGATGAATTGGCGGCTTTTTGCGAGTACTGCCGCTATTGGCTGGGGGGGGACGTGCTTCCCGGTTATAGGGATGTGGATGCTGAGGCCGTTGATCTGGAGGCTTGGTTTGCTGATCGGGATGTTCAGGCCTATGTCGAACGCCTGGAACGCAGCGAAAATCGTGCTTCGTCTTTAGGTAAGGCCTTCTCAGGATCGTCTTTGAAGCAACCCTTCCCTTGGGCCCCTCTTGATCCCGATGGGATTTTGCCCCTTTCTCTTGGTGGGCCTGAGGTTGGTCAACCTGCAGCTGACCCGAGCTCTGATGAATTTGCCAGCGATGGCATTGCATGGATTGATCGTTTAGCAGATCTGCCACGTCCCACGCGGCCGGTGCTGATCGGTTCTGTTGTCTTTGCGGCCCTGATTGCAGCCTTTGCCGGCTTCAGCTTGTTTGGCCAACGTCCTCGTCCTTCAGTTAGCACGGCTGCTGATCAGCCTCAAGTCACAGCACCTCCCACAGCCACACTTCAAGAGGAGGTCCTCAAGCCTCAAGTCCCTGTCAGCGCTGTGGTTGAGCCGCTTACTTTGGAGCAGCCGAATCAGGCACAGCTCAAAGGTCTGCTTCAGGCCTGGCTCAGTAACAAGGCAGTCGTGCTTGCCGGTGGCAAGAGTGATGCTCTGCCTGAGGTTGCAAGAGATCCATTGGTGCAGCGCGTCACGCAAGAGCGTGCCAGGGATGCTGCTTTAGCTGAGACCCAGAAGGTTGTGGCCAGTATCAGCTCTGTAGAGGTGGTGAGTCGAACGCCGCAGCGTATTGAGCTGAATGCAGTTGTGACCTATCGCGATCAACGCGTTGATGCTGCCGGCAAGGTTGTTGACCAAACGCCGCAAAAGGATCTCTCGGTGACTTACATCCTTGGTCGTGATCCCGATCGTTGGCGCCTGCATGAATACATCAGCGGCAAATAATCAATGTTTTGCCTAAGCGCTAGCCATCGCTTTTTACGATGAGCTCATAGGCCTTGGCACGTTGGCACCATGTTTGAAGAACTTTCAGCCCGCTTTGAAGATGCAGTTAAGGGGCTGAGAGGCCAGGCAAAGATCAGCGATACCAATGTTGAGGATGCTCTTAAGCAGGTGCGACGTGCCCTTTTAGGGGCTGATGTGAGTCTTGAGGTCGTGCGCGAGTTTGTCGACGAGGTGCGGCAGAAGGCAGTTGGTGCCGAAGTGGTGCGAGGTGTCACTCCTGATCAGAAGTTTGTTCAGGTGGTGCATCAGCAGCTGGTGGAGGTGATGGGTGGTGATAACGCTCCCATGGCTGAGGCTGAAGATTCACCAACGGTGGTGCTGATGGCTGGATTGCAGGGGGCTGGCAAAACCACTGCAACAGCGAAGCTTGGACTTCACCTCAAAGATCAGGGTCAGCGGCCACTGATGGTGGCTGCTGATGTCTATCGGCCGGCTGCCATTGATCAGCTCCGCACCCTTGGTGAGCAGATCGGAGTGGATGTATTCAGCCTCGGAGACGATGTCAAACCTGAGGAGATCGCGGCAGCAGGACTTGCCAAGGCTCGTGAGGAAGGTTTTGACACCTTGCTAGTGGATACGGCAGGTCGGCTGCAGATCGATACCGAGATGATGGAGGAAATGGTGCGGATTCGTTCTGCTGTAGAGCCCGATGAAGTGCTCTTGGTGGTGGATTCGATGATCGGTCAGGAGGCGGCTGAACTCACTCGGGCCTTCCACGACAAGGTTGGTATCACTGGATCTGTTCTCACCAAGCTGGATGGTGATTCCCGCGGTGGGGCTGCGCTTTCGATTCGCAAGGTGAGTGGTCAGCCGATCAAGTTCATCGGTACTGGAGAAAAAGTTGAGGCTTTACAGCCTTTTCATCCGGAACGCATGGCCAGCCGCATCCTCGGGATGGGCGATGTGCTCACCCTGGTGGAGAAAGCTCAGAAGGAGGTAGAGCTCGCTGATGTTGAGAAGATGCAGAAGAAGCTGCAGGAAGCCTCGTTTGATTTCTCCGATTTCCTGCAACAGACGCGACTGATCAAAAGGATGGGTTCCCTCGGTGGTTTGATCAAGATGATGCCGGGCATGAACAAGCTGGATGACGGCATGCTCAAACAGGGAGAGCAGCAGCTCAAGCGCATCGAGGCCATGATTGGCTCGATGACTGCTGATGAGCGCAATCAGCCTGAATTGCTTGCTTCACAGCCTTCTCGTCGTCGTCGTATTGCTGGTGGGAGTGGCCACAGCCCCGCTGACGTGGACAAAGTTTTGGCTGATTTTCAGAAAATGCGTGGCTTCATGCAGCAGATGAGTAAGGGCGGTGGCATGCCTGGAATGCCAGGCATGCCAGGAATGCCAGGAATGCCTGGCATGGGTGGAATGGGTGGAGGGTTGCCTGGCATGGGAGGCGCAGGCATGCCAGAGCCAGCTTCAGGTGGTCGCGGTGGTGGTTCCCCCAGGCGTCAGCGACCGGTGAAAAAGAAGAAGGGGTTTGGAGAGTTGTAATTGGCCGCAGGCTATGGTTGTTGTTTGGCGTGTGTGTAGAACACCGCTGAACCATCCACCTTTTCGAACTTAGGGCCACGATGATCAAGCTCCGCCTGAAGCGGTTTGGCAAGAAGCGGGAAGCGAGTTTCCGCCTTGTGGCCTGTAACAGCACCTCTCGTCGAGACGGTCGCCCTTTGCAGGAGCTTGGCTTTTATAACCCTCGCACGAAGGAAACGCGGCTCGATACTGAGGCACTGCGTTTGCGTCTTAGCCAGGGAGCTCAGCCCACTGATGCAGTTCGATCCTTGTTGGAGAAAGGCGGGCTGATCGAAAAGACCGTTCGCCCTGCTGAGGTTGTTGGTAAGGCCAAGCAGGCTGAAGCCCGTAAGGCTGGTGCAAAGAATGTGGCCAAACAAGCTGCAGAAGCAAAGGCTGAGGAAACTCCTGCTGATAACACAGAAGCCTGAGTTGTTGCATGGCCGGAGTTACCTCAGAGGGTCGCTTCGTTCTGGATCTTCCCGATACTGACGCTGCGATTGCTCTTGCAGGCAACGGTGAACAGACCTTGCATCACCTTCAGGCCTTAACCGGGGCTTCATTGGTGATCAGGGGGCTTCAGCTTGTGATCGGCGGCCGCCCTGCTCAATTGGAACGTGCAGCAGCAGTGGTTGAGTTGATCAGACCTCTGTGGCAAGAAGGTCAGGCTGTTTCAGCTGTTGATTTACAGGCGGCGCTCACGGCTCTTGATACTGGCCGTAGGGATGCTCATGCTGAATTGGCTGATCAGGTGTTGGCCCGCAGTCAGCGAGGCAACCTGCTGCGGCCGAGGACATTGCGCCAGAAGGCTTATGTCGAGGCGATGGAGCGCCACGATCTCACTTTCGCTCTTGGGCCTGCAGGAACGGGCAAAACTTTTTTGG
This sequence comes from Prochlorococcus sp. MIT 1303, assembly GCF_001631965.1. Classification (NCBI taxonomy): domain Bacteria; kingdom Bacillati; phylum Cyanobacteriota; class Cyanophyceae; order Synechococcales; family Prochlorococcaceae; genus Prochlorococcus; species Prochlorococcus sp. MIT 1303. The sequence goes on along the minus strand of NZ_LVHK01000027.1, from coordinate 26,870 downwards.
CCACAGTGTTGGCAGTGCGCATGCTCAGTGAGCGAAAGGTTGAGCGCCTGGTGTTAACTCGGCCAGCGGTTGAGGCTGGTGAAAGATTGGGCTTTCTGCCCGGTGACCTACAGCAGAAAGTGGATCCTTATCTGCGTCCGCTCTACGACGCGTTACATGCTTTGCTTGGCGCTGAGAAAACCACCACATTGCTGGAGAAGGGGGTGATTGAAGTGGCCCCCCTCGCTTATATGCGAGGACGCACCTTGGAAGAGGCTTTTGTGATCCTCGATGAGGCTCAGAACACAACGCCGGCTCAGATGCGCATGGTGCTCACTCGGCTTGGGGAGCGTTCGCGCATGGTTGTCACGGGTGACACCACCCAGGTGGATCTGCCACCGGGCCATCTCAGCGGACTTGTGGATGCTGCTGAGGTGCTCGCTGATATCAAGGGTGTCGCTGTCTGTCGCCTCACCTCTGCAGATGTGGTGCGTCATCCGCTTGTGCAACGGGTTGTGGATGCTTATGCGCGCCGAGATCAACGATAGGGAGACCCGCACTCAACAAACTCAGCAAACTTTTTTTTTGATGGCAAAGTAAAGGGGTTACGTGATCTGGTAAGCCATGCCGGCAAGCAGCAATTTCCAGGAGGCCATTCGCGAGGCGCAATCCAGCGCCTTGGTTGGCCCCAATGTCGTTAACAAGGCCCTGCCCTATGTGGGTGGTGGCATGGTGCTCACCGCCGGTGGGGTCTTTGGTGGCTTGTCCCTTATGACAACAAATCCAGGGCTGTATCAACCGCTTTGGTTTGTGTCTTTAATTGCAACATTGATCTTGTTCTTCGTGGCCAGGAATGTGGCCATGCAGGGCAACAACAGCACTGCGCTGCCAATTTTGACAACCTTCAGCTTGGTAGAGGGATTTTTTCTTAGTAATCTTGTTGGCTATGCCATTATTTCAGTAGGTGCAGCTAATCCTGCCAATCCATATGCAGGTGTCGGAGCAGTCGGAACTGCTGCATTAGCCACTGGGATCACTTTTGTCATTGCTTCTATCGCTGGTAGGCGAATGAGCGACAGCATTGGCCAGGCCTTAGGAGCAGTTGTTGGCCTAGGCCTAGTTGGCTTAATCATCGCCATGGTTGTGCAGTTGGTCGGAGCAATCTTCGTCCCAGGTTTTGGGGGCGGCGGCTTTGAGTTGATGATTGCAGGCTTTGGCACGGTGCTTTTTGTTGGTGCAGCTTTCCTTGATTTCTATACGATGCCCCGCACATATAGAGATGATCAATATTTGCCAGCTGCTTTAGGGATGTATCTCACATACATCAATCTGTTCATCTTCATTTTACGTCTAATCATTGCCATTCAAGGTGGCGGTCGACGTAACTGAACTCAGAAAGAAGAATGCTTTAGCCCCGCCTATGCGGGGCTTTTTTTGTTGCTTGATTCAGTTGAGATCTGTTGCGGTAGTGGTTGCAGGCTCTTAAATCAGGGTTGCATTGCAGTTAGCAAATAAGCAGCTTTTGGACTCCTCTAATCAGCTTTCTGATCAGAGAAATAAGCGAAGACGTTTACGTTTCATTCTTCAGATCGCAATTTCAGCAGCCTTAGGAGGTTTTCTCTTTGGCTATGACACGGCAGTGATCAATGGAGCTGTCGGTGCGATCGGTACCGCCTTCACCGTCTCCAAGGAAACCCTCGGCTTTGCTGTCGCCTCAGCTTTGCTGGGTTCCGCATGGGGAGCATTCACCGCTGGTTGGCTGTCTGATCGAATCGGTCGTCGCAACAGCATGCTGGTTGCTGCACTGATGTTTCTTGTTGGTTCCCTCGGCTCTGCTCTTGCCCCAACGATCACCATCCTGATCCTCTGGCGGGTCGTTGGTGGTCTGGCCGTCGGTTTCGCCAGTGTGTTGGCGCCCGCCTATATCGCCGAGATCTCTCCTGCATCGATGCGCGGACAGCTTGGCTCACTACAGCAGCTGGCGATTGTTATCGGTATTTTCCTGGCGTTGCTGTTCGATTACGTCATCGTTCTTTTGACTGCTGATCAGAATCCCGTTTCAGTGATCGGTCCTCTAGCGGCCTGGCGCTGGATGTTCATGTCTGAAATCATCCCTGCAGCTCTTTACGCAGTACTGGTGATCGGCATTCCAGAGAGTCCTCGCTATCTCGTGCAGAAAGGTTTGACGCAGCGTGCGAAGGCGGTGATTGAAAAAACGCTGCATGAACCTGCAGATCAGGTGATCGCCAGGATCCAGAGCAGCTTGGTTAACACCCATCAAGGCAAGTTAAGTGAACTGTTCGATCGCCACACCATCCTGCTGCCGATCATCTGGACCGGCGTGATGCTGGCGATCTTCCAGCAGTTTGTGGGCATCAATGTGATCTTCTATTACTCCAGTGTCCTGTGGCAGGCCGTTGGTTTTAGCGCCAAGGACAGTCTGATTGTCACGGTGATCACCTCGATTACAAATGTCGTCACCACCTTCATTGCGATTGCATTTATTGATCGTCTCGGCCGCAAACCCCTGCTTTTGGCTGGTTCGGTTGTGATGGCGTTGAACCTCGGTGTGATGAGCTGGGCCTTTGCCGGTGCCCCTCTCGTCAACGGTTCGCCCCACCTTGCCGGGGCAGGAGCCATTGTGGCTTTGATTGCTGCCAATCTGTTCGTGTTCGCCTTCGGTTTCTCCTGGGGACCGGTGATGTGGGTGATGCTCGGAGAAATGTTCAACAACCGCATCCGTTCGGTGGCAATCGGGCTGTGCGCCATGGTCAATTGGATTGCCAATTTCTTAATTTCCGACACCTTCCCTGGCTTGCTGGAACGCTCGGGACCTGCACTCGCCTACGGCCTATACGCCACGGCTGCTGCGATCTCGTTCTTCCTCGTGCTGTTTTTCGTCAGGGAGACCAAAGGCATGGAGCTCGAGGAGATGGCCTGATGCTCTGATCAGCAAAGCTCTTTCCAAGGGTGTATTCGCCTAAAGCCTCTTCCTCCCTGTTCGTGATGCGTTCTTTTTGCGTTGGACTCCTAAGGGCTATGGCCTGCCTCAGCCTGGTGGCATCGTCATTGGCCGCTGTTCGTGTTCGTGCTGAACCGCGCGAAGACCGCAGCGAGCTATCCCCTGATGTCGAACGGCTCGAAGTGATTGTGCAGCCCTGGTTGCATGACTGGCTCTGGCTTCCAGAGTGGATCCGCCTGTCGTTCAACTACACCAACGAGATTGACGCTAATCCGAGTGGAGGCAATGAGCAGACAGGAACCTATACCCACAACGTTGCCATTAATTCGGCCTTCTCAAGCGGCTTCGGCAAAGAGGCGAGCGAATGGCAGGAGATCGACCACTGGACGTTGAATATCACGGCGTCCCAGCGATCAGGCACCAGCCTCTCGCAGAAGATTCCCAACGAGCTCGCCGTTCAGCAGATCTACGGCTATGGGCAGACGTTCCGGTTGGCGGGACTCTGGCTGGAGCGCAATCAAGCTGAGGATGGCCTGCTGAAGATGAAGTTCGGCAAATTCGCCACCTTCGATGACTTCGCCTCATCGCCACTTTATTGCTTTTACACCAACAACGGTTTTTGCGGGCAGAACTGGGGGATTCCCAATTCCCTGCCGGTGATGGCCTATCCGGCGAACCAATATGGGTTCGTGCTTTATCTCGGTGAGGTGGACGGACCTCATGTCCGTTCAGGGACCTACCAGATCAACCCCGATGGGGCGGAACCGGCCTTTCATGGCGCTGATTTTCAGATACGCGATAGCGATGGTCTGGCCCAGTTCGTGCAGTTCAATGTGCCATTCGGTTCCGTGACGCCTCAGGCGGCCAGACGTCTCGAGGATGGTTCCGTGGTGCTCGTTCCAGAGGATGAGCTGGAGGTTTACTACGTGTCAGGTCTTCCCCAACCGGGGTTGCAGCTGGGTGGATGGATTGGCAACTGGCAGTTCCCACTGGTGAATGGCAGTGGCAAGACCTCTGAGAGCAACGAAGGTGTCTATGGCCTCGTCTCAGTGCCTTGGGACTTCGGGGGGCTGGTGCTCGATGGCCGGTTGTGGGCCAATGCAACTTATGGTTTGACTCAGAGCGTCCAGGATGTTCCCAACACTTATGCCGGGGGCTGGGTCGGCAAAGGTCTGTTCCGCAATCGCCCTCACGATGCCGTTGTGATCGGACTGGCTAATGCCAACTGGAGCCGAGACATCCCTGATGGTCCGATTTGGGAATCAGCCCTGGAATTGGGTTATCAGTTCATGCTCGGCAGCAATGTCTCGATTCAGCCGGGGGTTCAATACATCTTTAATCCGATGGGCAAGGGCGATGTGGATGATCCTTTGCTGCTCGGTCTGCAGATGAGCTTCTTCTTCTGATTGGTGAATTGGCCATCGCCGATGGCGGCTTCAACACGTCAGCATCGCCTTAATTTGCGCCAGATCAAACGGGATGACTATTCCTATACCGATCAATTTTCGATCACGACGGCTACGGCGACTGTCCTGATCATGATCGGAGCAGTTGCCTTGGTGTTGCTCATTCAAGGCGCTCAGACCGGCTGAATTTGTTCGTTCTTATGGCTTCTCTTTTGTCCCTTTAAGACACAACTGTATTGATGAACGTACTGATTCCTGGAGCACTGTTCTTGATCATGTTCGCGCTAGGGCTCAACCTGCGCGACAACCACTTTGATCTGATCCGAGACCGCTCAGCATTGTTGCTGCGCGTCTTGCTGGGCACCTGCGTGCTGGTGCCGTTGGTAGCGATGATCATTCTCTGGCTTCCGCTCAGCTTTGAGTTGTCTCAGCCTGCGAGATTGTCGATTGCTCTGATGGCGGTTTGCCCAAGTGCTCCGCTCACACTGCGCAAAGCGGGAAAAGCAGGCGGCAATGCTCAGATGGCTGGCTACTTGCAGATGGCTGCGGCGATTGCGGCGATTATTTCAATTCCCCTGATGGCTGAGTTGTTCACGACTGTCTTTAAAGGGCAAGGTTGGGAGATCAGACCTATCCATGTAGCGATGAATGTGGGCCAGGTTCAGATCCTGCCGTTGTTGTTAGGTCTGTCTCTACGCCGCTGGCTACCAGCTTGGGCAGAACGTGCTGAGCCGTTCTTCAACAAGCTTGCCAATTTGCTGCTGCTGCTGGTCCTGGTGGTGATTCTTGTTAAGGCCTTTCCCTTACTCATTCCTTTTGCCAGCAAGAACCTGCTGGCGTTGGCATTGATGGCCGTCATGGTGATCGCATCGTTGCTGATCGGTTATCTGCTAGCGGGGCCGGACCCCAAAGAGCGAACCACTGTTTCACTGGTGACCTCCATGCGAAATCCAGGCTTGGCACTTTTGTTTGCCCAGATCAATGCTCCGCAGATGCTTGAACTCAAACTATCGATCCTGACCTATTTAGTGCTCACAATTATTTTTTCGATTCCTTTCTTGAATTGGCGCAAGCGGTTGGCGATGGGAACTTGAGCTGTTTATTTTATTTCCACTTTTAATTTCCACTTTTAACTTCCACTGTTTTATTTCCATTGTTTGCTATCAAGCTGAGCTCAACCTGATAACTAGATCAACAGACAAATCAATAGATCAATCAACAGGCCAGTCAATCAGCCATTGCTAAAGCCATTCATGTTTCTGCGATGGCCTCGATTGAGGCTGTAATGGCTTGCTTCTGCTCTTCGTCATAACCCCAGCGATTGAGAAAAGCGACATCTTCCCCACGGGTGTGCTCAACAGCTTCAAGCAGTTGTTCCAGTCTTGTTTTGACGGACTTAGGTTCGAGCAGACGCAGCAGTTCAGTGCAGCGGGATGTCACTCTCTTCGATCCAGCCTGCTGTGCCATATCGCCTGCGCGTTGATGGTGCATGGCCATCGCCGTGCTCATCGCTAGGTTGCGGACGGTCAGGTCAACGACACCGTCTCCAGCAGCCCTTAATTGCATCACCAGGGCTTCGGGGAGGCGATCCATCAGTGGGGAATCCCCTGCCAGGCTCACCACAAAGAATCCACGGGCGCCATCACGACTGGCCACCAATTCCGCGATCCGGTCGGCGAGTACTTCATCGCTGAGTTCGCCCTCTTCCCATAGCCTCAGCCACTGAGCGGTGATTTCAATCGCTTGTTCAAAGCTTGGCGCTGGGGTGCTCATGGATGTTATGCATGCTTTCAGTCAGGCTATGGGGCCACATTGAGCCAGGTCATGTCACCTGAGGCGATGGAGTCTCTCCCTGAGGGATATCGTTCCGGTTTTGTCGCTTTAATTGGCAGGCCCAATGTGGGCAAATCCACCTTGGTGAATCAGTTGGTGGGAGAGAAGGTAGCGATTACTTCTCCTGTGGCGCAGACCACGCGCAATCGGCTGCGGGCCATCGTCACCACCCCCGAGGCTCAGATGGTGCTAGTGGACACCCCTGGGATTCACAAACCTCACCATTTGCTTGGTGAACGGCTGGTGCAAAGCGCCCGTGCAGCCATTGGTGAGGTTGACCTGGTGTTGCTTCTGCTTGAGGGCTGTGAACCACCCGGCCGTGGTGATGCTTTTATCGTGGAACTGCTACGCCAGCAGAATCTGCCGGTGTTAGTTGCTCTTAATAAGTGGGATCTTGTTGCTGAGCAGCAACAAGACCCGGCGGAGGAGGCTTATCGGCAGCTGTTGGCAGACTCTGCTTGGCCGCTCATACGTTGCAGTGCGATTAGTGGTGAGGGATGCAATGGGCTTTTAGAAGCTTTAGTGGGGCAGCTGCCACTAGGCCCCCAGCTCTATCCAGCTGAGATGGTGTGTGATCAGCCGGAGCGGGTGCTGCTGGCTGAACTGATTCGCGAGCAGGTGCTGATGCATACCCGTGAGGAGGTGCCCCATAGCGTGGCGGTAAGCATTGATCGGGTTGAAGAGATGCATGTTGCCAATGGAAGGCCTGGTCAACAGGGGAGGACGGCTGTGTTGGCCACCGTGCTGGTGGAACGCAAGAGCCAGAAGGGGATCCTGATCGGCAAGGGAGGCTCGATGTTGAAGACCATTGGTCAGGGAGCGCGCTTGCAGATGCAGACCTTGATCGATGGCCCTGTCTACCTGGAATTGTTTGTGAAGGTGGTGCCTGATTGGCGCTCTAAGCCAGCGCGATTGGCGGAGCTTGGTTATGAGGGCAAGTGATTATTGCCCGTTTCAAATGGGCGACTGAGAGGATTGATGAATGATTGATCATCCAAACCCCTTTTTAAAGTCTTTTCGGCTGAGGTTGTTTCTTCAGGGGTGCTCTGATCAGCGGATGAGCTTGCCTAGCGTCTGTGCGCAGATCCGTTGGTTCTCCCATTTAGCGGCCTGAAGGAGATGGCACCTTTTCGCCTTGATGTGGTGACTTTGGTGCCACAGGCGTTTACTCCTCTTGGTGAACTCGGGGTGATTGGTCGTGCGTTTGCCTCTGGCATCGCTGCCTTGCACACCCATAATCCCCGCGATTACACCACGGATCGCTACCACAAGGTTGATGATCAGCCCTATGGCGGTGGTGCTGGCATGGTGCTCAAGCCAGAACCAGTTTTTGCTGCTTTTGAGGAGATTCCTGTTCAGGCGCGACGGCGGGTGTTGCTTCTGACCCCTCAGGGAAAACCGCTATGCCAGAAGGATTTGCATCGTTGGGTAGAGGACCACGATCAGCTTGTGCTGATCTGCGGTCATTACGAAGGTTTTGATGAGCGGATCAGAAGTTTGGCAGATGAGGAGGTGTCTGTAGGGGATTTTGTGCTCACCGGTGGTGAGCTGCCAGCGATGACGGTGATCAATGGGGTGGTGAGGTTGTTACCGGGAACTGTTGGAACGGCAGAGTCGCTGCAGGATGAGAGTCATAGCGATGTCCTCCTCGAGCATCCTCACTACACAAGGCCAGCGAATTTTCGCGGCATGGTTGTTCCAGATGTGTTGCGCAGTGGTGATCATGGTGCGATTGCTCTGTGGCGACAGCAACAGCGGCAGCTGCGTACGCAGCTGCGTCGTCCGGATCTCTATGTTCGCTGGTCTGATCAGCAGCAATCATCAACACTGACAATGGAGTCCCATGGTTCTGCCTCCATGCAGTTTCGTATCGGCAACGGGTATGACATTCATCGCTTAGTGCCCGGTCGCCCCTTGATTCTTGGTGGCGTGACACTTGATCATCCCGATGGGTTGGGGCTCGATGGTCACAGCGATGCTGATGTTCTTGTTCATGCGCTGATGGATGCCTTGCTTGGAGCTCTTTCGTTAGGCGATATCGGTAAATATTTTCCGCCGGATGATCCCCGCTGGAAAGGGGCCGATAGTTTGATGCTGCTTGAGCAGGTTGTCGCTCTGGTACGAGATCGCGGCTGGCAGGTTTTGAATGTGGATGCCGTGGTGGTGGCTGAGCGTCCCAAACTCAAGCCTCACATCAATGCGATGCGTAGCAACCTGGCACAACGGTTGGGTGTGGAATTGGATGCCGTGGGTGTGAAGGCCACCACCAATGAAGGGCTTGGACCGGAAGGTCGAGAGGAGGGCATGAGTAGTCAGGCGGTAGCACTGTTGCAGCAGATAGGCCTGACATGAATTGCAGAAGCTTGTCTAGGTTGATTGCCTTTCTGCTTAGCTTTTTGGTCATGCTGTCCAGCCATCCTGATGTTGCGATTGCCGCTCGTCATGATCCTGATGGCGGCGATCACGTTGCTGTCGTCGAGCATTTGCGCATCAAGGTGCCGGCCCATGCACGGGAGGCTTGGCTCAAAGCTGAGCAGGGCAGTTGGGAACCCTGGCTCGCGAAGCAGAGTGGCTATCTGGGGCGGGATATTTTTTGGGACGCTGAACAGGAGGAGGGCATCTTGCTGATTCGTTGGGCCAGTAGAGAACAGTGGAAATCGATTCCCCAGGCTGAGGTGGATGTGGTGCAGGCCCGTTTTGAACAGCTGGCCCATGAGGGCACAGGCCAGGCCAGTGGTCATCCTTTCTTGCTGCAATATGAAGGTGAATTGGTGCCTCAGTGACTGAGCCGCAGGTACGGCTTGATCTTCAGCGGCGGCAGCGGCTTGGCATGGTGGAGGCGATCTTTGGTGAGCACAAGACCAGCGAACAGATCGCAGCATGTCTGAGTCGTCTTGAGGCTGAGGGTGAACTGGCTTTGGTTACGCGGGTTGATCAAGCCAAGGCGGCGGCCGTGGCCGATCTACTTAGCAATGTGCAGTTTCATGCTCAGGCTCGTTGCCTCACGCTCGGAGATCCGGCGATCTTGCTGCCGGCACTTGGTGAGGTCGTGGTGCTTAGTGGTGGTACCAGTGATCTGCCTGTAGCGGCGGAAGCCGCTTTGGCGTTGCGTTGGCATGGCATCCAGAGCGAACTCTTGCTGGATGTGGGTGTTGCTGGTTTGCAAAGGCTTCTCGATCAGTTGGTACGGCTGCAACGAGCCAAGGTGCTGATTGCTTGTGCAGGCATGGAGGGTTCGCTGCCGACTGTGTTGACAGGGCTTGTGCCACAGCCTGTGATTGGTGTTCCCGTGTCGGTTGGTTATGGGGTCAGTGCAGGGGGCCGTACAGCCCTTGAGGGAATGCTCGCCAGTTGTGCGCCTGGTCTGGTGGTGGTGAATATTGATAATGGCTATGGAGCTGCTATGGCGGCACTGCGCATCCTTAAAGCAGCCGTCACAGGCGAAGTAGCTGTCAATTAATAATCAGGATCGTGAGACAGCAACTGGTGAGAGTCTTGGGGGCTGAGCTCAAGTAGCTGTTCAACCCAAAGCCTCATTGATCGTGGCAAGCGGTTCTGTTCGTAGCGCATCAGTGCTTCCATCAAAACGGGTGTATTCACCCAATGCAACGAACGTGAACCCATGCACTTCTCTTGATTGAGCGAACCATGGGCTACCTAATTGATTCGCGCAAGGGGAGCGCCGGGATTCACTCTGATTCTTCGTATTTGGCACCAAGTCGCCATAGTTCATTGCTGTGACTTGGCAATTCAACATCACGCAAACGGCGAACTAGTTCAAATAGATCACCTTGAGCCAATTCACCATTGGTTTGCCATTCCATTGCACGGGGGTCAGGTCGGGACGCGGCAGACAAGGTGGGTGCGGGAATGTGTTCGAATCAAGGTATCAATACTTAGGCCTTGTGTTTAGTTCATGACGATCATTCTTTGTGGAAGATTTTGTGAAGACCTGCCTTTGGGCCTTCTTGATCGGGGTATGCAATCAGAGGTGCTGCAAGTTGGGGTAGGACGTCACAACCTCTTCCGCACTCAGAACATCGCCTCGACCTTCGGGTTGCCAGATCACCTCTAGGGCCATCAAATCAGTTGAAGAGGTGGATCCAAGGATGCGAAGGCTTTCTCGTAGCTGCTCGCTGCTGATTGATTCGCTCAGCTTGATGCGGCTGCTGGATGCAACCAAAACCGTGACGACGATGTATTCATTTGCTGCATCGGCCTCGCCGGCGCTCTTTTCTGAAAGCTCATCAGTTCGTCGTTCACCGGCAACGTTGGATGTCACCTCCGCTCGCAATTTGCTGCGTTCGGTTACCGAAAGACGGTTAAATGTGGATTCTGCCGAAGCAAACGGCACGCTGCCGCTTTCTACATTGGCGTAAACCCAGAGCTCTGGCTGACGCAGAAGGGCAAGGGTGGTTTCCTGCAGAACCCGTTGCAGCCCGCTTGAGCTGCCTGTTTGCGCTGAGGCCGCAAGCTCGCGCAGGTCTTCCTGCAGAGCCTTGGCGCTGGCCAGAAGCCCTACTTGCAATTGCAGGATGGTGACGGGTCCAGCCGCAGTGGGCCGTTGAGCGATTTCGCCTGAACTATTGAGGGCGGCATTTCCCCTGCCACCACCACGCACAGCGTTGACCAGAACGCCCACAATTGACATCAGAATTAGGAAGCCAAAAAGGCCGCCACCACCGAAACCAAATATGGGAATGAGGAAGGGAAAACCGATGCCACCTCCGCGGTAGCCCCCGCCGTATCCTCCATAACCTCCTCCATAGCCGCCGCGCATACCACCGCTGCTGCGTGGCATTGAGGGAGCACGGAAGCTTCCCCCTCCGATGCGTCCACCACGAGCGGCATGGCTTGGCTCGGGTTGAACCAGAATCAAGCCTGCTACGAGGAGCGGCAGCAATAGAGCCGTCAGCCAGCGGCTGAGCGTGCGTCTGGAGGGAAGGTTTGGCAAGCTGGCCAAAACGTTGCGGCGGTTGGTCTGAACTCTAGGAACCTCCGCCGACGATAGTGACGATTTCCAGTTGGTCCATCTCCTGCACCAGTTGCTCCTGCCAGTGATTTGGTGTCAGGATCGTGCCGTTGAACTCCACAACGACAAGGCGAGGGTGGTAGCCCAGCTGTTCGATCACGGCCGCCAGCGAGGTTGGCATAGGTTCTGGCTCGATTTCCCTGATTTCACCATTCACCATCAGTTTCATCTCAGAGCCTCCAGTAGTTGAAGGCTGGTAGCAGCAGGATCTTGGGAATTCATGATCGCTCCGATCACAGCAATTCGTTTTGCTCCGGCTTGACGTACTGCTTCTAGGTTTGAGATGTTGATGCCACCAATGGCAAACCAAGGTAGCTGGGTGGCTTTGGATGCCTCCTTGATATAGGCAAGCCCAATTGGTTGTCGTTCCGGTTTGGTAGCTGTGCTGTTAACAGGCCCCACTCCTAGATAGTCGCAACCTTCTGCTTCAGCTTTTTGAAGCTGGGCAAGAAACTGTGTGCTTCGACCCAGTAGCCGTTCGCTGCCGATCAGTCCCCTTGCTACGTCTGTGGGGAGGTCGTCCTGGCCGAGATGAACACCATCGGCGTCCACCGCAAGGGCTAAGTCGATTCGGTCATTAACGATGAATAGCGCCCCATGCTTTCTGCATAGGCTGGCCAGCTCTTTTGCCTGAGTCAGTCGTTGCAAGTCACTAGCTTCTTTATTGCGGTATTGCACCATGTCGATGCCAGCGACTAGTGCTGCGCTCACTGTCTTGAGTAGATCGTTGCGATGTAGATCGGATTGTGATGTCGTAATCAGGCAAAGATGGCAGGCCTGCAGTTGTTGGCGTCTCTTTTTGCCTGCGTTGGCCTGCAGCACGGTCACCTCTAGGTCGTAGAGGCCATAGCGGATTGCAGCAGCGCTGGCAGCCAGCTGAGGATCTGGCTGACGGGCGAACTCTTCCAGCACGCGTAGAGCTTCTTGAACGCGTGCGCAGTTGGCTGCCACAACATGCCATGGTTCGTGTCGCTCTTGCTGAGCAGGATGGCTGAGGCCGATCCCTTGATCTGTAGCAGTGCAGCGTGCCTGTTTGTAGCTGTCGTGATGATGGCGACCCAGTCGCTGACGCCAGTCTTTGAGAGTCACCACAAGGTCTTCACGATCTAGTCCGAAGCGGCACCAGTCTTCGACGACTCGCAGTCCTTCCCGAGCTCGATCGAGGTTGGCATCGATCAGCTGAGCAACACGTAGATCTGCGATCGGGGCGACAGGCATCGATTTCATGGCAGTCTTGGCACAATTGCATCCCCATTCCGATCATGGACAACAGTGGTTCAGATAGCACCATGAACGTTCTGATCTGGGGGGTTGTTCTTTTAGGTGGGATTGGGGTGTTCATTGTTTGGGGTTTGACGAATGCGTATCCCACCCCTGCTTGATCTTGCCTTTTAACGCTGGCTTATCGGGCCTTCAATTTGCTGCGCGCTAGGTCGGCATCGCGGCCAATCTGGGTACTGAGTTCTTCAAGGTTTGCGAAGCGTTGCTGGCCTCGAAGTCTCTGGATCGGTTCAACCAATACTTCGCATCCTTCCAGGTCCATTTGCTGATCCAGCAAATGGACCTCTACGGCGGAGGGCGATGTTGGATCCACTGTGGGTTGGGGACCCAAATTCATCACGGCAGCAAGGGGTTCGCTTTCATCTTTGACTGATGCCCAGGCGGCATAGACCCCAAGACCTGGCAGGAATTTGCGACCATCAACTTGCAAGTTGGCTGTAGGCCAGCCCAGTTTTCGCCCAAGGCCGCGGCCGCTGACGACACGGCCGCGGAAGCGATAGGGCCGGCCCATCAGGGTCGTTGCTGCCTGTAGATCGCCTTCGCTGAGCGCGGAGCGAATGCGGCTGCTGCTCATTCGCCCCTCTGTGTCTTCCAGGATTGGCAACACCATCACTTCCACTCCGGCGGCTGCGGCGAGTTGCTGCAAGGTGTTTGTGTCGCCCTCACGATTACGTCCAAAGCGGAAGTTGGCCCCAACGGCAATGCGCTGCGCTTTGAGGGTGTGGATCAGCATTTGCTTCACAAAGGTTTCGGCACTGAGGGATGCCAGAGCACGATCGAAGGGCACCAGCACAAGTTGTTCGACACCAAGCGGAGCGAGGAGGCAGGCTTTTTCGGTAGGCAGGTCCAGTCGTAATCGCGGTTCGCCATAGAGCACTTCGCGGGGATGGGGCCAGAAACTCACCACCGTTGGCACGCCAGGCGCATTGTTTACAACAGCCTCAATGACGCGGCGATGGCCAGCATGAAGGCCATCGAAACTACCGAGGGCAAGCGCTGTCGGGGTGCGTGCCTGCTGAGGGGGGCAGAGAGGAATCAAGGTGGCCGTGCACATGGCGCGCATAGATGGCAAGTTTGAACGACCGCCGCAAGAACTTGGATGGCTGACCCTCTCGATCTTCAAATGGTTTCGCTCGGGTTGCGTCGCATGGGATGGATTCGTTTTTGGATACAGACAGTGCTTGGGGTTGTTGTTGTTGGCGTGCTGTTGTTCAACAACATCGGTAGCAGCTTGGCCCGCAACTCGGAGCGAGCACTCGGGCTTGGTCCTGGCTTGTCGCTGACAAGCTTGGCGTTCTTGTTTTTGCTGTACAGCCTTTGGCAGGGTTGGCTGATCGTTCGCCTCGGCAGGGCTCTCAACAGTGCTGTTCGCCCCAGCCGTGGTGAGACTAGTCGTCTGCTCAAACGAGGAGTGATTGTTGATCTGCTCGGGTTGGTTTTCTCCTCCATTGGCTATCAATCGTTGGCTGGAAGTTTGTTTGTACAGGCGTCGATGCAAGCGCCAGGAATCTCGATTGGTGCAGGGCGTTCTGCATTAGATAATTACCCGATCACCTCCTTGGAGATGCTTTCAGTTCTGAGCAACACCCAGGTGTTATTTGCGCATTTGGTTGGTCTGATCTTTTCGCTTTGGTTGTTGCAGAGGATTTATCGCACTGGTTGATTGGCTACGCATGCTGCTGGTAGAGCAGAAAGATCACCACGCCAAAACAGATCGGGTTGGATGGGTGTCAAGGAGGGGGAATTTGTTTCGATTTGGGCTACGTCGCTGGGCCAGTCGCGTGGACCATCGCCGGCGGTCTCAAGATCTTTAACCACTTCTCCTGCTAACCAGAAGTAGGTGCGGCTGTGCGGATCGACACGTCGACTGAACTGTTCCTCGTAGTGGCGTATTGAAAGGCGAGTCCAGCGCAGTGATCCCATCTGCTCTGGATGGCAGGGGGGAATGTTGAGATTAAGCAGCAGGTTGTTGGGCCAGTTGTCTGCCAATGCATTCTCTGCAACATCCATCGCTAACTCGGCAGCAGCCTGGAAATCCCTCCATTGGAAGCAGGCGACGCTGACCGCAAGCGCCGGCAATCCCTCAAGGGTGCCTTCCATTGCTGCGGCCACCGTGCCTGAACAGAACACATCAGTTCCTAAGTTGGGGCCATGGTTGACCCCAGAGAGCACTAGATCGGGCTTCTCTGCCAAGAGTTCCGATAGGGCCAGTTTGACGCAATCTGCCGGCGTGCCACTGCAGGACCAAGCCGTCACACCTGGCCCGTAGAGCTCATCGACGCGTTCGGCTCGGATGGGGGTATGGATGGTGAGGCCATGGCCGGTAGCAGAGCGCTCATGGTCGGGACAGACCACTGTGACCTTATGGCCGCGGCTGGCGGCGGCAGCGGCTAGGCAGCGGACGCCTTCAGCTAAAACTCCGTCATCATTGCTAATCAGAATTCGCAACGGAGTCATCTCCTCGTATCCACTGCGGGGAACTTAATCATGATGACTGCCTAAAGCATGATGACTGCCTAAAGTCAGTGGCTGCGATCTTTTTTCAGTGAGCGCCACTATCTCCTTGCAGCAGCTCACCGACCAGCTTGATGCCCTCGAGGCTGAGGCGGTGTCTGCTATCGCTGCTGCCGCAGATGCGGATGCCTTGGAGCAATTGCGGGTGAGCCTGTTGGGCAAGAAAGGTCGCTTGTCTGGTGTTCTCGGGGCGATGGGCAAGCTCCCTAGTGAAGAGCGACCGCTTGTTGGTCAGCGCGCCAATGTGCTTAAAACACAGGTGCAAAACCTGCTAGGGGAACGGTTGCAGGTGGTGAAAGCGGCAGCTTTGGCTGATCGGCTGCTGCGGGAAACGATTGATGTCACTGCGCCTTCCAGTGGCATTCCTGTGGGGCATCGCCACCCTTTGATTACAACAACTGAGCAGATCGTGGATCTGTTTTGTGGTTTGGGCTATCGGGTGGCTGAAGGCCCGGAGGTAGAGACCGATCACTACAACTTTTCCGCCTTGAATATTCCCGAGGACCATCCCGCTCGAGACATGCAGGACACGTTCTATCTGGGTGGCAATCTGCTCCTGCGAACCCACACCTCGCCTGTGCAGATTCGTTATCTAGAAGAGAATCCGCCTCCGGTAAGGATTGTGGCGCCAGGCCGGGTGTATCGGCGTGATGCAGTGGATGCGACCCATTCGCCTGTCTTTCATCAGGTTGAGGTGTTGGCCATTGATGAAGGCCTTGATTTCAGCCATCTGCGCGGCACGGTGATGGCCTTCCTGAAGGCATTCTTTGGCGATATGCCGGTGAGATTTCGGGCTAGTTATTTCCCCTTTACCGAACCATCGGCTGAGGTGGATGTGCAGTGGCGTGGGCGTTGGCTGGAGGTGATGGGTTGCGGCATGGTTGATCCAGCAGTCTTAGAGGGCCTGGGGCTTGATCCAGAGCGCTGGAGTGGGTTTGCGGCAGGCCTTGGTGTGGAACGCTTCTGCATGGTCCGTCATGGCATCGACGACATTCGCAGGCTTTATACGAGTGATCTGCGCTTCCTTGAGCAGTTTTGAGTCGATAGCCGATCGTGCACTGGATGAAGCATCGCCGCGTTGCTGCATCCAAAACCAGCTGAATCCCCATAAAGTGAGGTCGTTGTTTGCTTCATTCGATCGGTGCCCTGTGTCGGACTGATCGTTAATGACGGCAAAGAGTTGGCGGTAGAGACCGCATTGACCCTTCAGGCGCGGCTTGAACAGGCTGGTATCGAAGTGGTCAGAGCAAGTAGTTCTGGCGGAATGGTTGGCTTTGCCAATCCAGATCAGCATTTGCGCCTGCTTGGTTACAACGCGTGCGTACCTGAGGGATTCGATGCCTCGATGGCACTGGCGATTGTCCTGGGTGGTGATGGCACCGTGCTTTCGGCGGCACGGCAGACAGCTCCTGTGCAGGTGCCAATCCTCACCATCAACACCGGACACCTTGGCTTCCTGGCGGAGGCCTATTTGGCTGATCTCGATCGGGTGATTGAGCAGGTGCTTAACAAGCAGTGGACGATTGAGGAGCGTTGCACCCTGGTGGTGAGTGTGTTGCGTGGTGATCAGCGCCGCTGGGAGGCACTCTCCCTCAATGAAATGGCCTTGCATCGTGAACCGCTCACGAGCATGTGTCATTTCGAAGTCGCGATCGGTCGCCATGCGCCAGTGGATATCTCTGCTGATGGCGTGATCCTCTCGACGCCTACGGGATCAACGGCTTATGCACTCAGTGCAGGAGGCCCGGTGATTACACCTGAGTGCCCGGTGCTTCAGCTTGCACCGATTGCCCCTCATTCGCTGGCGTCAAGAGCGCTGGTTTTCAGCGACCAGGAGCCAGTGACTGTGTTTCCAGCGACGGCTGATCGCTTGATGATGGTTGTTGATGGCAGTGCGGGTTGTTATGTGTGGCCGGAAGACCGAGTACTGATTCGTCGTAGTGATCATCCTGTGAGATTTGTGCGCTTGGCAGATCACGAGTTCTTCCAGGTGTTGCGCAACAAGTTGGGATGGGGTTTGCCGCATGTTGCTAAACCTGATCGAGTATGAGCTGCAGGGCCCTCTGCTTGCAGTGGGGGAAGAGATTGCGGTTGCCTCTGTTCTGGGCAGGGCTGGCGGTAGGTCTTATTGCTCTTTCATCTATTGGGGTACGGGCAGAACCCCCGCCTCAGTATTTGCCTCTCGAAGCCCAGTGGTGCCTTGAAAGCGGTACTTGTTTGTTATTGGAGGTAGCGGATAAGGCAGAGGAACAGCGCTTGGGATTGATGCAGCGCCATGCCTTGCCATCAGGCCAGGGCATGTGGTTTCCGTTTCAGCCTGCAAGGCGATTGCGTTTTTGGATGCACAACACCTTGGCCGCGCTTGACATGGTGTTTGTTGATCAGGGCCGGGTGATTGCGATTGAGGCGGCTGTGCCTGTTTGCCCGCATTTGCCCTGCCCGAGTTATGGCCCGAAGCTGCCGGCGGATGGAGTGGTGGAGTTGGCGGCCGGGGAGGCAGCAAGGCTATCCATCAAGGTTGGTGATGTTGTGCAGATTCAACCTTTGCCGAAGCCTGTTGATTGGCAGCCTTAAGGCCTCGTGCCTTTGAGGATCATCACCGGGTTCATCGGCGCCATGCGTGTGCCGTCTGCCAGCGGCAGGCCCCTCCAGGCTTGGTGTTGACTCACCTTCACCGTGAAACCTGAGTTTTCAAGTAGAGGCCTGAGTTCTGCCATGGCCTCAACGGTTGCCAGTGGAATCACGACGACTCCATGTGGTTGAAGTTTTTGCACGACGGCCTTGAGTAGAGCAGCTCGCTGGCGGCCGCCACCTCCTAGCAGCACCCGATCGGGGTTGCTGAGTTTTGCTGGTAAATCAGTTCCATTCAGCAGGCTGAGGGCCTCGACTTCGAGCACTGCAGCAGGATGAACGGCAAGCCGGGCAGCATTGGCCTTGATCAGCGCTGTGCCGCCGCCACGCTTTTCAACAGCAAGCAATTGCAGTTGTGGGCGCAGGCGTAGGGCCTCTAAGCCAACGCTGCCAACTCCAGCGCCTAAATCCCAGAGCACGCCCTGTTCTGGCAGCTCTAACTCTGCGAGGAGCTGAACACGAAGCTCCCGTTTGCTCATCAGGCCAGGGTGATCGTCGTGTTGCAGGAACAAGCCATCGTCAAGACCGAACAAGGGAAGTTCGCCTGGATCTCCTGGTGGAGCAGCTTGTTCTGCAAGCAGCACAACCAGGTGTAGGGGATGAAGATCCGATGGCAAGGCATCCTGTGGCGTCAGCCGTTGCACCCGTTCATTGGCGTGCCCGAGCTGTTCGCAAAGCCAAACTGCATAGGCAGCTTCAAGGCCAGAAGCGCGCAAAATCGTACGAACCTCTTCGGCGCCACCGCGGCTGGGATCGGTGAGTACAGCTAGAGCTGCGGGGCGTTGTTGCAGCTTTTGAGCCAAGGGGGCCGGGTCACGGCCATGCAGGCTGATCCAGGCGGCATCCTGCCAAGGGCGTCCAAGCCGGGCAAAGGCTAGTTGCAGCGAAGAAGGTGCTGGATGAAAGTGCAGCTGATCAGCAGAACATGCTTCGAGTAGTCGCCTGCCGATGCCGAACCAGAGCGGGTCGCCGCTGGCCAGCACGACGGCTGTGCCTGGCAGCTGGTGCAACCAGGCGATTAGAGCCTCTGGTTGATCGCTGGCCATCAGTTCTGGCAAAGGTTGATCCGTTTGCTGCTGCTGCCACCAGCTCGGCAGTTGCGGCAACAGGCGACGGGGTGCAGCCAGCCCTTGGGCTGAGAGCACCAGCTCTTGCAATGGCGAAGCAAGGTGATCTAAGCCTGCGGCATCGGTGCCGATGACGTGGATCGCTGCGGAGCTGATTGAGGCGGGCATGTTGTCATTCTCGGCTGAGAGGTTGTATGGCTGACTTGTCGTTGCTTTGAATGGTGAACAGCGCGTTGGCGGACAAGATGGCGGACAAGATGGCGGGCAAGGTGCGAAAAACTGAACAGGAACAGGATGCGTTTGTGCTTGATCGCCGTCGGCGTTTGCATGAGTTGGTGGTTGCCTTGATTCAGCAGCAGGGCGAGCTGGAATTGCTTGATGGCGAAGCACCACGCCTTGATGTTGCGGCAAGTTCAGCTCAAGCTCATGATCCAGCACGCTGGTTGGATCGCAATCGCCGAGTGCTGCAGCGTTACCAGGCCTTGGTTCGATCTGCCGTCACCATCGATGCTTTGTTGGATGCTGAGTAGGCCGTAAGGATTCGGCAGCTTGTTTTGTCTAGGGGCGCATTAAGAACCGACGGGTCAATCAATTGAATGATGATTACTATGTGGCCAAAATAAGACTCAGGAATGCATACACCAATATAAATAGATTCTTAAATAGAAAGCTGATGATGGATAAAGGTCCGACGATGAGTTTGATTGTTACTCTGAATTCATGGGAAAGCAGATTTCTCCAAGTCTAAATCCAAAAGGGGTTACATATGAGACGGCAGATGGTGATTATAATCAAATAGATTTTCAAAACAACGGCACGCTAGATATTAGCGGTATTCTAAATAACGGTGGTATATTGAGAAATAATGGTGGCTCGCTGGGGATCAGCCACGGATCCTCCCTGTCCAACAACGACGGCGGCAAGCTTATTAACGATGGATCCCTTGTCAACTACGGCAACCTGTTAAACAACCAGGGAGGCATGCTGACCCATAGTAGCGGTACCATAGAAAACAATGGAATACTTAGTAATAGCGGGGTTTTTAACATCAACACCGGCTGTAATCTTGACAACCTAACCAACTACTTGACAAACGAAAGGACAGGTACCATTACAAATGATGGTCATATAACTACTCTTTGGTTTGTATTTACTAATTACGGACTGATCCAAGGGACTGGTCATACAGGAGGAGACATTGTCAATCACGGAACAATTAACGGAGGGAAATCTGTAGGTGGCTATTTGATTGATGGAAATTTATATCAAAGAGATGGTAGCCTCAAGTTAATAGAGCTGGGTGGTACTTACCACGGAGATGGCGATCGCACCGCAACAGAACACGACTGGATTGAAATTACTGGCAACCTAGAACTCGCAGGAAAACTCGATGTCTCACTGATTGATGGCTTTAAGCTTTCTGGTGGCGATTCATTTGTGATTACAAAGGTCGATGGAGATCTCTCTGGGCAATATGATGGCCTTGATGAAGGAGATTCAGTAGGCAGATTTAAAAGCGATAACGGAGGCACCCTTGATCTCTTCGTGACTTATCAAGGTGGTGATGGCAATGATATTGAGCTGTATACGAAATCAGCCTTTGGTGTTCTTCCTAATAGCTTGAGTGACACAAGAATCATTGGTTCTGATGAAGAGGATTCATTAACTGGAACAAACGCTCATGAAGTGATGCATGGTGGTAATGGTGATGATGTACTTCTTGGTGGCGGTGGAGATGATCAAGTCACCGGAGGCAATGGTAATGACAAGCTATATGGGGGGCTAGGTGATGACACCCTCAAAGGTGATCGAGGCGCTGATACCTACAAGCTGAGTAGCGGCAATGATGTGATTGATGGCTTCTCATTCGCTGAAAACGATCGCATCTCTGTTGCTGATGGAGTGGATCTTTCCTTTAAGCAAGTTGGTGATGATCTATTGCTCACAGCAGATGGCATTCACACAACCTTGCTGGATGTGGATAAGGGTGAGTTTCTCGCTGCTGATGTGATTGATTACATCTGAGCGGTAGAAACCGTTGTTATGCCATCAAGGTTCAAACGATGCCTTGATCCCCTAGCTGGTCGGCTGATCTGCTGACAAGCTGGGCGCATCTTCTCTTGCCCCATGGCCCTTTTTGGCTTGTCAGCTTTCAGATCCTTATTGAAGCGTGGATCGAGCTTGAAGCCTTGGGCTGAGAGCACCAGCTCTTGCAATGGCGAAGCAAGGTGATCTAAGCCTGCGGCATCGGTGCCGATGACGTGGATCGCTGCGGAGCTGATTGAGGCGGGCATGTTGTCATTCTCGGCTGAGAGGTTGTATGGCTGACTTGTCGTTGCTTTGAATGGTGAACAGCGCGTTGGCGGACAAGATGGCGGACAAGATGGCGGGCAAGGTGCGAAAAACTGAACAGGAACAGGATGCGTTTGTGCTTGATCGCCGTCGGCGTTTGCATGAGTTGGTGGTTGCCTTGATTCAGCAGCAGGGCGAGCTGGAATTGCTTGATGGCGAAGCACCACGCCTTGATGTTGCGGCAAGTTCAGCTCAAGCTCATGATCCAGCACGCTGGTTGGATCGCAATCGCCGAGTGCTGCAGCGTTACCAGGCTTTGGTTCGCTCTGCCGTCACCATCGATGCTTTGTTGGATGCTGAGTAGGCCGTAAGGATTCGGCAGCTTGTTTTGTCTAGGGGCGCATTTATAAATTGTCGAGTTGATTAGCTACCGGCCGATCATTGCGATTAAGTGGGGGTTGTGAAGTTTTTGGAATTGCCAAGTGCTTTTGCCGAGAAGAAAACCTAGGCCTTTATCAGGGGGGGCAAGGCGATTACTGCCAATACAGATCCGATAAAGCGACAGATCTACTCAGTGAAGGTAGCAAAATAATTAAAGCTGTAGAGGATTATCTTCATTGGATTGGCCATTAATCCTTCGACAAAAATAATTAAGGAATTTAAGTAAGAGTGTTCGAAGCTGCTATCATCAATTCATGTAAATATTGGATGACAGCAATGGCTGGGAAACAGTTCTATCCAAACCCAAATCCTGCAGGGCATACATATATACCAGGAACGGATGATTACAATGGTTCCGGAATAACTTATAAAAACTATGGAACACTAGAAATCTCTGGACTGCCGAAAAGTAACAATGGTTCTCTGTATAACTACGGTGCATTTAACATCAACTACGCAATTCTGAACAACAACAAAGGCGCCACGCTGACTAATAATGGCTTGCTGAACAGTAGCGGCGCATCTGATGCCAGCTCAAATGACCAAAGCGTTCTATTCAACGATGGTGAGTGGACTAACAACGGCGCTATGAACATTGGGGGGGAGTTGAACAACGGGTTCTATGGCGATGCCGTGCTAACCAATAACAACGATGGCACTATAAATAATGATGGTTCTATATACTCTGACGGAATGTTTTACAACCTAGGATTTCTGAACAACAGCAAAGATGGCAGGCTGGACAATAACGGAACGCTGTATAATTATAACTTGCTGTATAACTATGGCAAGCTATTTATGATGGGTACACTATATAACAGTGGTACACTGAAAAATGAAGGCCAGTTGGATATATTTTCTGGCCCCGAAAGCCTCGCTCTCAAGACCGGGGGGCTTCTGGTAAACCAAACTGATGGTACTATTCAAAACGATAATCTTATATCTACCATTGGTGGAGATGGGTCTCCAGGCGCAGCAACTAAAGGAACATTCATTAATAATGGGTCCCTTAGTGGCACTGGTTGGATAATAGGTGATGTACAAAATTCTGGTACATTAAGCCCGGGCAATTCAGCAGGTGGTCATTTGATTAACGGTCACTTGTATCAAAAAGAAGGTAGTACTAAAGAAATAGAACTAGGTGGTACTTACGATGGAGATGGCGATCGAAATGCTACAGAACACGATTGGATTGAAATTACTGGCGATATGCAACTCGCAGGAGATCTCGATGTCTCACTGATTGATGGCTTTAAGCTCTCTGCTGGTGATTCCTTTGTGATTACCAAAGTTGATGGAGATCTCTCTGGTGAATATGATGGCCTCAATGAGGGAGATTCAGTAGGCAAATTTAAAAGCGATAACGGAGGCGCCCTTGATCTGTTTGTGACCTACCAAGGAGGTGATGGCAATGATATTGAGCTCTACACCAAATCATTCTTAGGTGTTCTTCCTGAGAGCTTGCGTGAGCCACGAATCATTGGTTCTGATGCTGATGATTCCTTAACCGGAACCTCTGCAGATGAAGTGATCTTTGGTGCTAGTGGTAATGATGTTTTGCTAGGAGGCGATGGAGATGATCAAGTCACAGGAGGCAATGGCGATGATTGGCTATATGGGGGTCTCGGTGATGACATTCTCAAAGGAGATCGAGGATCTGATACCTACAAGCTGAGTCGTGGTGATGATGTGATTATCGGCTTTTCATTCGCTGAAAACGATCGCATCTCTGTTGACGATGGAGTTGAGCTTTCCTTGACGCAAGTCGGAGATGATTTATTGCTCACAGCAGATGGCATTCATACCACGCTGCTGGATGTGGATAAGGATGCGTTCCTAGCTGCAGATGTTGTTGACTTTATCTGAGCTATAGAACCTTTTGCTTCAAGATAATCTTTTAAGTCCTTTCTTGCTCATTACCTGAATAAATTTAGCAGAGCATCATTGATTCAGCCTTGACGCCATAGATTTCTGTCTGTACTTAGATTAAAATCCGCTGCATTTGAAAAATAAAGTAAGTAATGTAATCATGCAGACCCTTCTTTTCTCTGGAGACTATACTTCACCCTGCTTTAATAGCGATACCCGCAACTTGCCCATTGATTATTCATGAAATACCAATTCTGCGTATCTAGCCGAGGACCAGATTGATCACGGAAAGTTGTAAGTTTTAGTTGAGCTGATCGAGCAATTAAGTGCCTAATAGAATAAGACAAATAATATTTGAAGCCATCATTATTTCATAGGCTCTTGACAAGCAGAGTTTCTTTTCTCGAAACGGCCATGGTTACTTTTGGGAAAGCAACTACACCCTTCAACCAAGATCAATGGTTTAAGCCTCTTAAAAGGTTTCAATTTGTATATCGGCTTCGTACAAAGTTAAAATTCTTGCTTATTCATGAAACGATTAAATACCTATAAACCAGCCTTAGACTAATGACAAGCTTTCCCCAAACTATACCATTAGGCACAACATATAACACTTACCCTGACGCGATTGCTGTTAACTGGTGGACACCCTGTGAGGTTATCGGAGAACTAATCATCTTTGACGAGCTTGACAATCAGGGTTCTATCTCAAATACCGGTTCAATCATTTCGAATGGAGATCTTGTTAACTATGTTAAAATAGACAACTATGGAAACTTTAATTGTAATGGGATGCTTACCGGTGGCGTCTTGAATAATGGCGGCAAAATAAATTCAGTTTTTAATCTGAATGGCGCCATGTTTGATTTTTATAGTATACATAATAGTGGAACCATTAATATTAATGTTACTGGCCTTCTCAGAAACATTCTCCCAGAGAAGGAGGATTCTATTGTCAATATTGGTGGTGGAATCATAAATATCAAGGCAGCACCGGCAGGAGAGAAAGTGGGCGGTCAATTAGAAAATCGCTTAACGATTCGTAATGCTGATGGTACGCTAAATAATAATGGAACTTTTGATAACTATGGTACTGTCCTTAATGAGGGAAGTTCTAAAATTTATAATTTAGCCAGTGGCACTTTTAATAATAATGGGGGATTACTTACAAATTCAAGTTATTTCGAGAATATTAATATTCTAAATAATGGCGGCACCCTGAAGAACCTATCAGGTGCCCAGCTTCAAAATATAGGTCAATTAATCAATGAAACACTAATCATAAATGATGGAATCATCGATACTACAAGAGGATCCATTACAGGGGTCGGAGAAATACAAGGTACAGGAAAAATAATTGGTAATCACACAAATGACGGAATCATCTCTCCTGGCAACTCATCTGGAGGTCTCTTGTTTGATGGAAGCTTGACTCATAGAAAAGGAGGCAAGGAAATGATTGAATTAGGTGGTACTTACGATGGAGATGGCGATCGCACCGCTACAGAACACGATTGGATTGAAATTACCGGTGATCTAGAACTCGCAGGAGAACTCGATGTTTCACTGATTGATGGCTTTAAGCTTTCTGCTGGTGATTCCTTTGTGATTACCAAAGTTGATGGAGATCTCTCTGGTCAATATGATGGCCTCAATGAGGGAGATTCAGTAGGCAGATTTAAAAGCGATAAAGGAGGACCACGTGATCTCTTTATTACCTATCAAGGAGGAGATGGTAATGACATTGAGCTCTATACGAAATCACTCTTTGGTGTCCTTCCTAAGAGCTTGCGTGAACCAAGAATCATTGGTTCTGCTGAAAATGATTTATTGTCTGGAACCTCTGCAAACGAAGTGATCTTTGGTGCTAATGGTGACGATATTTTGTTAGGGCGCAGTGGAGATGATCACGTCACTGGAGGCAATGGTAATGATCGGCTTGATGGCGGGTCTGGAGATGACAAACTCAAAGGAGATCGTGGTGCTGATACCTACACCCTGAGTCGTGGTGATGATGTGATTATCGGCTTTTCATTTGCTGAAAACGATCGCATCTCTGTTGCTGATGGAGTTGAGCTTTCCTTGACGCAAGTTGGAGATGATCTATTGCTCACAGCAGATGGGATTCATACCACATTGCTGGATGTTGATAAGGATGCGTTCCTAGCTGCTGATGTTGTTGACTTTATCTGAGCCCTAGAACCCACAGCATCAAGCTAAATAGGATGAGCAGTAAAACGACAAAATTTGATTCACTGCTCATTTAACGTTTGAAATGCCCTGAGTTCTTTTCTCAATCTGCCTCTGACTTGATCGGTAAGTAAGGCCCTATTGATCTAGATTTTTGAAGACAGTATTAGCAAGTAAGCAATACTGGCAGGCTCAAATCACTCGAATTCAAAAAGAGATGAAAAGCCTGTAGGCCAGGGAACTTACTAACGAGATCGTATGAATTGTTACATTTCAACCAATTTTATGTTACAACGGTCATGATATAAACGCATTCATTGATTTTAAATTTTAAAAAATGACGACCTTTAAACAGATTCCCATTGTCTCATATGTTCAGGGATCTACCGGAAAAAGCGTTCAAGGCTGGAATGGCATGAATGATACCCCCAGTTCAGGATACAACCAACTAAACCTAAATGAGTCTGGAGTGAAATATACGAATAATGTGGTAGCAGGTTACACGAATGATGGTCTAATCAACCAATATAATGATTTCGAAAATACAAAAGGTTCAATTTTAACTCAGTCTCAGGAAGCTTCATGGTCGCAGGCTAGCGGATATTTTTTAAATTCTGGCACTATCAATATCCAAACCAATCAGCCTGGCGGTCAGAACCCTGGGACGATGTATTTTGGGGGTGTTGGTAATGCCAATCCTGCTACTAATAACGGAACAATAAATATACAAGGTCCATATGGTGCTGCACCCGCTATAAAAATTCAAGGTGGAGGTGTAACAGTATCTACGTTTACTAACAATGGTGCAATTAACAATGACGCGTTAATATACTATAGTCAAGCAACATTTGTCAATGCAGGTAATATATGGCAAACCAAAGATGCAAAAATCTTTAACTTTGGAGAAGGTAAATTTTATAACTCCGGGAGTGGGGCTGTCCATGGTGGTTCAGTAATCGGGGGGACTTTTACAGACGATGGAACATTAGCTCCTGGAAACTCCGCAGGAGGAATGCTCATTGATGGTCACTATATCAAGGGAGGAGGAACTAAAGAGATTGAACTAGGTGGCACAAATAACCATGATTTCCATAGAACAGATACAGAGCATGATTTTTTTGAAGTCACGGGGGACATGACAATTAATGGTGGCACGCTTGATCTCTCACTGATTGATGGCTTCACGCTTTCTGCTGGCGATTCCTTTGTGATTGCCAAAGTTGATGGAGACCTCTCTGGTCAATATGATGGCCTCAATGAAGGAGATTCAGTAGGCAGATTTAAAAGCGATAAAGGATCACCACGTGATCTCTTTATTACCTATCAAGGAGGAGATGGTAATGACATTGAGCTCTATACGAAATCACTCTTTG
>NZ_LVHK01000026.1:0-37215 GCF_001631965.1 Prochlorococcus sp. MIT 1303 | reverse complement strand
ATCTAATTTTACAATAAAATTAGAAATTAAAATAATGAGTAAATTCAATATGCAATCATTATTAAATGCATTTTGAATAGTACCGTAGAGATATGTCTTTTTTATTTCAGCTTACCAGCGAATCCCTCACCCACTCAGTGTATGCTATGCGCAGGTCATCAGTCGTAATCGAAAAACCAGCTACCTTAGCGATATCAACTAGGTCAGCATTTTCTTTCTTAACTTGATCTTGCAGAGTTTTGTCTTGTTTGACTTTAGCTACAAATGCTTTCAGTTGCTCATAGGACATTGAATCTATGCTGCTTTCAATAAGCTAGCAGCTCAGCAAGTATAAAGATACATTCTTAATTAATCAAGATGATCAGTGAAAATGTATTCCAAAAAAGCTAGATTTAGCGAGCATATTCTTGTTTCACAGGTTTAGTACCTTTGTTCCAGTCGAAAGGCTGTTCATGCTATTGCCTTGCTCTTTTTTTAAATCCTTCAACCTCATGCCCTGAGCTACAGCTTGTTGTTTTGAAGAAAATGCTTACTGGTCAGAACTTGCAGTTTTAGATCGATTCTGACCAGTTTTCTAAAAGTAAGCTCGTAAAAGTTCAATCATCAAATGCTATTTGCTTGCTATCTTATTCTCTTGAACCGGGACCTCAAGACTTACTTATTCTGAAGTTAGCTTATGCATAGTTTTGCTAATAATAATCTAGCCATATTACCAATAAAATTCCAAGTAATAATAGAAATCCTTCAAGTCCCGGCATCATAAATAGATTGTTCTATTGAATGGCATGCAACCCTTGACTGAAGCATAGAATAGATAAGAACAAGCCTACCTACGATGTTCTCAGATTTTTTTAGTCAGGCGAATCTTATGACGATGGCTTGCAATGCACTTCTAACGCTCATCATAGGATTTATGATCATCACAGGTCAACAAAAGGCACACTAGCTATTCCATGTAAAATTTAAAATAAGGGTAATGAGCACTGTATTGAACTAATCTGATCAAATAAATGCACAGATGGCTAGATCAATTAATTAGTAACTAGAATATTGATCGATAATATCAGTGGTAAGCGTAACGAAGGCAAGTTTTTATTAAGACATGCTGAAAACTAGAGTTGTTCATTTGAACCAGATGTAGTTATCCCAAGATAAGTTGTGACTCTTGAATAATATCCCGTGTCAAGATTTCGAATAATAAAACTAAAAAGCTCAACTTGTAGGCATACGGTTGCAATAGATCATTATTAGCGCATTGTATCTCTCCATCACTAGCAAGATTTACACTTTTATCCTAAAAACCAAACCCTAAATCAGTTTTTGAAGGAGTATTGTTAGAAATAAGTGGTGGCTTTACTGATTCAGGAAAGCATAAAACTGCTTGTGACCCTGCCAAGCAACCGATCAAAAAGATGCCGAAAACCTGTAAAAGCTTCATAGCTTAAGGATTGAGCTTCCCAATAATAAGCACTATCCAATGCATTGCCAATATCATCATGCAAAAATGTCTAGATCCAATTATTACTAGGGTTAGATATCCTAATCTATCCCTGGAGGTTGCCCTAGACTACATATACTTCATCTCTAAAGTGATTATGAATAGGCTTAACGTCCCATATTTCTAATCATCTAAGCTCTCACTGTGACTTTTTCTGTTGAATACGGTATTTTTTCTAGCAATTAAGATTGATTAGGCTAATTATTTACCACCTCTAACAAAGATCTTGCCTGGAGAGTTAAAATATTTAACACCGCTAAGCCTTCAGTAGATGTCCTGGAACGCAGATGAGTGATTGATTTGACAAAGGCATAATATAAACAATCAATTCGCTAGCTCATGCAACAGCCCTAGTGCAGATATTAGGTATAAACACTTACCAGCAGAGCTGTCTTGCCGCCATGCCCTAGGCATCGGCACCCCTCTTCTAGGGTTTTGCACAAGTCCTTGCGTGGCTGAGGCTATAGCGATCAAAGCAACTTACGGAGAGGCGGGATGTCATCAGCAGTCAATTAAGCATCATCAAATTAAAAATCAGGCCCAGCAAACACACATAGCGCTTCGCCAATGTTGAAAATGATCACAACAATTAGCGAATGAATTGACAGCCAAAAGGCAAGTCTCAGATTAATCCCTGCAGCGGAAATCAATCCGCCAGATGTGTTGACCAAAAAATTCTCAATAAAAGTAAAATTACTGGGCTATAGTTTTTGCAAGAGTCAAATCTAAATACCCAATCATGCAAAATATATAGCACCAAGCGAGAAGCGAGCAGGCCTTAAAGCAGATTGCCATTGCCTTTTTAAAGGTTGGCAATAGGAATGACTTTAACGCAAAATCGCTGGCCATCTATTCATACTTGCCTATAAAAGAAAAACCTTACAAAGGCGAATATTCTAGAATTCTAATATTTTTTCATTGCATCATGGCCAAATGCATTCTCTATGCAGGCATCACAGACGAGTCAAGAAAGTGATAATTTGATTGTTTCACGCTTCTAAGCTGACAACTCAGCTTTCCCTTTACTTTTTAGAGATTTTTCGAGACCTTCGAGATCCTCATCCGTAATTTTGGTCTGCATTGGACAATGCTTTGGACCACACATTGAACAAAACTCAGCTTGCTTGTAAATGTCAGCTGGCAAAGTTTCATCGTGATACTGCTTGGCTCGCTCTGGATCAAGTGAAAGCTCAAACTGTTTGTTCCAATCAAAGTTGTACCTTGCTCGGCTTAATTCATCATCGCGATCTCGAGCACCCGGACGGTGACGAGCGATGTCAGCGGCATGTGCTGCAATTTTGTAGGCAATCAAGCCCTCACGAACATCCTCAGGGTTTGGCAGACCCAAATGCTCCTTCGGGGTCACATAACAAAGCATGGCTGTTCCATACCAGCCTGCCATCGCCGCACCGATGGCACTCGTGATGTGGTCATAACCCGGTGCGATGTCTGTCACCAAAGGGCCAAGCACATAAAAGGGTGCCTCATTGCACTCTTCCATCTGCTTGCGCACATTGAATTCGATCTGATCCATTGGTACATGACCAGGACCCTCGACCATCACCTGCACGTCATGTGCCCAAGCTCTCTTAGTCAATTCTCCAAGGGTCTTCAACTCGGCAAGTTGAGCTGCATCAGAAGCATCGTGCTGACAACCAGGGCGGAGAGAATCACCAAGTGAAAAACTGCAGTCGTAGCGCTTGAAGATCTCGCAGATGTCGTCAAAGCGGGTGAAAAGAGGGTTCTGTCTGTGGTGATAAAGCATCCACTGAGCAAGAATTCCACCCCCGCGACTGACGATGCCTGTCAGGCGTCCCTTCACCAGCGGAAGGTGCTCAATCAACAAACCGGCGTGAATGGTTTGATAGTCGACACCCTGCTGGCAATGCTTCTCAATGATGTGTAGGAAGTCATCTTCGTCGAGCTTCTCAATCGAGCCATGCACGCTTTCCAACGCCTGATAGACAGGCACAGTGCCGATCGGCACGGGTGAAGCATTAATGATCGCCGTGCGCACCTCATCAAGATTGACCCCTCCAGTGGACAGATCCATCACGGTGTCTGCGCCATATTTAACTGCCAGCTCGAGCTTCTTGAGCTCTTCAGCTACATCACTGGCGTTAGGTGAGGCGCCAATGTTTGCATTCACCTTGCAGCTGGAGGCGATACCAATCGCCATCGGCTCTAAATTTGCATGATTGATGTTGGCAGGAATAATCATCCTGCCCCGGGCCACCTCCTCCATGACAAGCGATTCAGGCAAGTTTTCACGCTTGGCCACGTAGTCCATTTCTTGAGTGACAACGCCCTGTCGAGCGAAATGCAATTGCGAAACATTGGCCTGACCCTTACGGGCAGCCACCCAAGAGGCGCGCATGATCAAAAGGCGAAATGGATACCAGGGTTTGGCGAAAAACCAATGATCACGTCATTTCACTTCCCTGCGCCGGCACAACCCGTATCAGGTTCGGAGGGTGTGATCTCAGCCACTCAGAGATTGCTGAGTGGCACCCCTAGTGTTTTGCAAAACCTAGCAGTGGTTTTTGATCCGAGCCGCAATCCATTCCACTAAACGTGCAAAACCGCATGGATCTTGTCCTGCAACGCTTAAAGGTCCAACTGTGATAAAGGCATGGCTGTGTTCAACATGAAGTCAGTGCTCCTGCTCCTCCGTTTGGGTGCTGTGAAGTGCTGCAAGCAGCTTGCTGCGGCGACGGCGGCGGCCCACAGCCCCGCTGATCATTAGACCAGCACCCACCAAAACTGCTGGTATTGACTGCAATCGATCGCTGCCCTTCCGATGCATCAAACAGAGCATGGCCAAGACGATCAGCAAAGGAGCTGCAAGAGATAGCAAGGGATAGCCAAGACGCTTCATTTCCTCTCCAAAGCCAGCCTTGAACGCTCATCCATCCAGGCCAATAGGGTCGCGGTCAGCACCCGAATACCAACTCCAAGACTGCTCTCCTCTAAGCAGAACTGACCATTGTGTAAAGGCGCGCACCCATTAGGACCGCTAACCCCTAATCGGAACATTGTTCCACGGACCTTTTGCAGTAGTTCTGCAAAGTCTTCAGCACCAAGCGAGGGTTGTTCAAGCCGCAACACACGCTCTTTTCCTATTTGAGAAATAGCACAACTTTCCAATAGGTCTGTGAGTTCAGGATCGTTGTAAACAGGCGGCGTAATGCTGCGATAGCGCACGATCGCCTCTGCCCCAAAACTTCCACAGATGGCCTGAACAATCTGCTCGATCCAAGCTGGGAGCTTGTCAAAAACAGCCCCGTCCAAACAGCGGACCGTACCCAGCAGCCGAACTCGATCTGCAATCACATTGAAAGCCTGACCACCTTCGATCTTCCCGAAACTCACCACCACAGGATGCAATGCATCCAAGCGACGACTGATCGCCTCCTGCAGTCCACAAACAACTCGAGCGGCAAGCCAAATGGCATCCATAGCCTGATGAGGCCTTGCACCGTGGCCTCCTTCACCGATCACTTCGATATCCAGCTCTCCCGCCGCAGCCGTCAAGCACCCACTGCGTACACCAATACTTCCAGTCGGCAATTCCGGACAAACATGAACCCCAAACAGGGCCTCGAGGCCATCGGTCGCCCCGTCCATACGCATCCAACGAGCCCCTTCGCACAATTCTTCTGCCGGTTGAAACAACAGCCTTACGCCTATTGGCATCGACTCCTCTTTGGCCAAAACCCTTGCAACTCCAAGACCAATGCAGGTATGCAGATCATGGCCACAGGCATGCATCACCCCCTCTCGCCGTGAGGCATAAACAAGCCCTGTGCGCTCTTCCACTGGCAGAGCATCCATATCCACCCGCAGGCCCACAAACGGACCACCGATTGGCCCCAACTCCGCCAACACACCTGTGCGCCCCACCCCCTCAGAAACCCGCCAACCATCCCCCCGCAACTGACCTGCTACAAGGACTGCCGTCTGATGCTCCTCACCACTCAGTTCTGGATGAGCATGCAGATGGCGCCGCAACTCAATCAGCTCGGGCAAAGCTTGATCAAGACACTCGCTCCAATGAAGAAGAGTCATGGAGCCTCCAACAAAGCAAGAAAATCCATCAGATCAGCTGTGGGCTGTGGTGGCCATCGGCGGATCTGCAACAACCAATCCCGTTGGCGATAGCGGTTATCCAGCCCGACTGCGGCAGTCCAGTGGCTTTCAGCTTCACCAAATGAACCGTAATGCCATAAAAGACCGCTAAGGGCCGCACGGGGATCGGCAAACATGGGATACCGGCGAATCAATGCACGCAGTTCCTTCTCCGCCAGATCAAATTCCCCCAGCTGATAAACCGCTAACGCCTTGCTGGAGCTAGCCATAGCAAAGCCTGGGCTGGCGTCAGAGGCCTTTCTGTAAAGAGCTTCTGCCTGCAACCAGTCGCCCTGAGAGCCCAAAACATTGCCCAGGTTGTAAAGAGCCGATGCATTGACAGCATCGCGCTCAAGAATCCAGTTGTAATCGCTAGCGGCTTGCTGCCAATGATGCAATACCTCCTCAGCAATACCACGGTTGAGATGAGGGTCAAGCTCTGCTGGGGCCAATTCCATGGCCCTAGTCTGATCAACGATCGCACCCT
This sequence comes from Prochlorococcus sp. MIT 1303, assembly GCF_001631965.1. Taxonomy (NCBI): domain Bacteria; kingdom Bacillati; phylum Cyanobacteriota; class Cyanophyceae; order Synechococcales; family Prochlorococcaceae; genus Prochlorococcus; species Prochlorococcus sp. MIT 1303. The sequence continues at coordinate 31,102 of NZ_LVHK01000026.1, read as the reverse complement.
CGGGATCACCCAAAATCAACCTCACATTGCCGCGATTGCTCCACGCGGCAGGCTGCTCGGGCGCAAGCTCAAGAAACTCATCCCAAAGAGGTAGGGCTGCTTGAAAATCACCCTGTCGAGAAGCCTCGAGTGCCTGCTCAAAAAGAGGCTGAAGTGCTGGGGTAGCTGCTCCAGTGAAGGGATCCATGACCAGCAACAGCGCAACTAAAAGCAACCCTGACCATCTAGGCACCCAGTTTTTCAACCCCTGGAGAACACTCATGGCAACTCCGGCCAACCAAGATGGCGTCGCCCCGCGCCAGTCACCACGCGCCCACGCGGAGTTCGCTGCAAAAAACCCAGCTGCAGCAGAAATGGTTCTACCACTGCTTCAAGAGTGGCTGGATCCTCTCCCAAAGCGGCAGCCAAAGTCTCCAAACCGACCGGGCCACCGCCATGAGACTCCAGCAACAAATCCAACAAGCGCCGATCACTAGCATCAAGACCCCGAGCATCGACTCGATGCAAAGTGAGAGCCTCATCCACCAATGCAGCATCGATCAAGCTCTCCTCGCCACAGACACTCGCTACATCACGAACCCGTCGCAGCAATCTGTTGGCGATCCTCGGTGTACCCCTACAGCGACGAGCAATCTCCTGGCAGGCTTGCGCAGTTAACTGCAACCTCAGCAGCCCCGCCGCCCGCTCAACAATCGCTTGCAGATCCTCCAGGCCATAAAACTCCAATCGTTGAATAAGACCGAAACGATCACGCAGCGGCGAGCTAAGGGCACCAGCGCGAGTCGTAGCACCCACCAGAGTGAACGGAGGCAGCTCCAATGCCCTGGTGCGAGCGGTACTGCCCTTGCCCACGGTGAGATCAAGACGCCTATCCTCCATTGCTGGATAAAGCAATTCCTCAGCCACCCTTGTGAGCCGGTGAATCTCATCTATGAATAAAACCTCGCGAGGTTGCAGATTCACCAACAGACCAACGATGTCACGAGGGCGCTCGAGAGCCGGCGCACTGGTAACCCGACACTTAACCCCCAATTCTTCAGCCAAAACCATGGCCATGGTGGTTTTGCCCAAGCCCGGAGGGCCGTAGAGCAAAACATGATCCAAAGCATCGCCTCTGCCCATGGCCGCCTTGACGGCAATCCCCAACACCTGCTTCAACTCACGCTGACCGATGTAGTCCTCCAAACGCTTAGGTCTAAGCCCATCTTCTCGAGCTGGACTGGCCTCTTCAGGCAAAGGTGAAGCATCTACCACCCGAGACTTTGCTGCTGGCGGCTGGGAATCAGCTCGGCCAGCACTGGAAGACACAATCGCCATGTTGGAAGAGTACCGATCCCTGGATAGGGTCGAAAGCATCGGTAAACGCAGATGGCCAAGGGAGGAAACAAAAAAGCGACTGCTGCAGCTCGAGCCGCGGCCAACCGTCTACTCGCGGACAACCGTCTGGCAAGGCATCAATACGAGATCCTCGACACCCTCGAAACTGGCATTGAGTTGGTGGGAACCGAAGTCAAGTCAATCCGGGCCGGCCAAGCCAATCTCCGCGATGGCTTCTGCCTGATTCGCAAGGGCGAACTACAGCTCCACAACGTTCATATCTCCCCTCATAGCCATGCAGGCAGCTACTTCAATCACGATCCCCTACGAACACGCAAACTGCTCGCGCACCGCCGTGAGATCGATAAACTTCGCGGCCAACTCGACAGAAAAGGGCTCACACTGATTCCCCTCAACCTTCATCTGAAGGGTTCATGGATCAAACTCACAATTGGGCTGGGCAAAGGTCGCAAGCTGCACGACAAACGCCAAGAAGAGAAACGCAAACAAGCCGATCGAGAAGTGAAGTCCGCTCTGGCGCGCTACTGATCAGCCAAGGGGGTTAATGAGACTGAACAAAGTTTTCTTTCGCCGAAGCACGAGGCGAGGCAATGTCGGCGTTCTAGAAGGGTGTTCTGACCGACCAAGCAAGCCATGAGCTGAATCCGGCAACGGATTCGGAGTCAAATCTGATCAAGACATAGAAGCTTGCTGATCGGCACGACAAGAGAGGGTAAATAAAGCTGTTGCCAAACCCTCGTTGGTCACCAGCACTTGCACAGGTGAGCCTGCTTCTGGCTCAAGGGTTACCTCGCGCAACGATCCGCGCTCGGCAATGACATCACCCTGCGAGCCATAGACGGTCATCTGCATCAACGGAGTGCCCTTGATTTCGAGTACTAGTCGATGCCCAGCAGGCACCTGAATAGACATCAAGCGCGCAGCCCCAGGAGAAACCCTTGAAGAAAACACAGTGGGAGTTGAAGGTCTGGCCTTGAGGGTTTCGATCTGCACATCAGCCAGGCTGCGCAGAGCTGCCGCATACCAAAACTGCAAATAGGGCTCTGGAGGCTTCTGATCATTGAACGAACCCAAAAGCAGTTTCTGTGCTCCTGCTGTAACCAACTGCTCAATCACACGGCCATGCACCCCCAATTCGCTCAGACGTTCACGCTGCTCCTGCCAGTCAGTGTTCTTCAACTCACCCAAACGCCTGCGCAGCTGAGGCGATAGCTGTTCAATCCTGACCAACCATTCCTCAGCCAAGTCATTCCAGGCCTGGCGCAAGGGAACATCGTCCAGAGCATCGGAGGGGAAGCGACCACCTCTATGAGGGAAACGAGCTAGCACACTGGCATCCACCAACTGCAGAAACCAACTTTGTTTGACCTGCAAAGCCCGCAGCCGACTCAATAACTGCTGCCGATGATCCACCTCTACTGCTGATGGGCTCTCCACTGGGACATTGCCCACGAGATCTCTATCCCTGGCAGGATCCATCCCTAGCGGGGAACTACGACTGAGCAAGAACCAACCAATAGCCGTACCTACCAATGCAGACGCCAACAAGGCACCTACAACAGACCAAAGCCTGCCTTCAGCAGCCTGCTCACGTTCTTCAGCCCGCCGCCGCCGCCGCGACTGATTGGCAGAGCGATGTTCCGTCAAGAGTGATTGAGACGTACGCGAGGGGTGATCGGATAAAGGCACTGCTTGAGGCGCGAGTGCCAGAGTGCCATCTGCTATGGGCTTAGGAGCGATCCTTTCGGGCATGATCACAGCTTGAAGGGCACAGATCACATCCGATGCCTTTTCAAAACGCTGGTCAGGAGCCTCACTCAACATTCGCTCCAACACATGGCGAAAAGACCCATCCATCTCAAAAGACTCTGGCCAGACCCAAGAGCGAACATCACTGTTCCAAAGTTCCTCGGGGCAACGACCAGTCAGCAAAGTCAGTGCTGTAACGCCCAAGCCATGCAAATCCATCCAAGCTTCAGCTGGTTCGGTGCTGCTCTGTGCAATTGAGGCATACGCTGAAGCCACACCACACCAAGGGGAAGTCCCTTGGGGCTGCAGTAAGCCAAAGTCCAACAAAGCCGGCAAGCCGTCCTGATGAAGCCTCAACAGGACGCTGGGATTGATATCACCATGCACCAACCCCTTGGCATGAAACGCAATCAAAGGAGGTAGCAACTGCAAAAGCAACTGCAACACTTCTCCAGCACCGAAGAGCAACTGACGCTCGGCCCTTTGCTGCTGAATCTTTCGGTAAGTAACACCCTCCTGCCAGAAACGCACCGCCCAGAGGCTGAACTCCGCCTCGAACAATTCACCACAACGCGGCAACTGGGGATGGGAAAGGGATTGAAGCTCAGGCCAAAACTTCTGAAAGTGCTGCCTTGTAGGGGCATCGCTGATTTGATGGAGCACCACCGATGTGTCACCTTCGAGGATGTCGACCCCACGCCAAAGCACACCCTGGATCGGCTTCGACTTCTGGATGGTCGCATCCAACCGATAGCGCTGTGCCAGCACAGTGCCGGCAACCACGGCGCTGGGTTCGCTCACGTGAAGCCGAAGCATTGATGGGCTGATCGTACTGATGGCCAACCCATTGCAACCGCTTCCGCAAAGCTAAACAGCAGAATCGACTCGTTTCCAGAAGAAAGATTGCCTTAAAAATAATCTTTATCGCTGAGGATTACGTCGACATAAACCTGCAGAAAAAGGACCAAGACTGTCAACAATAATATGAACCAAACTACATCTAAAGCCCCATGCATGAAAACAGCTGCGATTAGCCCAAGAGCAGTAACCGGTCCCCAGCAAAAATTCATCAGCGGCTTGGCTTCATGGCTCACCTGACAACGCATTAGAAGGCCGTCATCAACGAGTACCAAGCCTGGGCCCGCCACCGCCAATATCAATGCAGCTGCAATCGCGACTAGAATGAGGGAAGTCAACTTCAAGGAATCAATCACGACAAGAGTCAAAGCAAATGCAGCCTTGAGAAATGCAAGAAGCGATGCTCTATGCCTGCATGTCCTATCACTCATCCAACAAAAATAGGGAGATGCAAATACATTTGAAATTGCAAGCTAGATGATTGCAAGAGCAACTAAGACAAAATCAGCACCTACTTCATAAGCCTATAAGTCCACGGCACGGCAAGAACTCCAATCGCAAATCCTGGGAGTGAAGCAACTCAAAACTCTATTGCAACCTTGCTCTATCTAAGCAGTGACTTGACACTGACCAAGATTGTGCCGCCTCAGAAAAGCCCTTGAAAACATCAAAACAAGACAGCCATGAAAAGCTAACCAAAGCCAAACATTGAAAAAGTCAAGATCATTCCAAGCCCAAGAGATAGAACAGCAATGATCAGACAAAAGCTACGCGCGCAGCCGCACGGATATAGATCATTGCAATCGCAAAACCGCGCTTGCCAGAACCACAAAAAATTCTGCTCTACTGAACTAACCTGAACAAACAACTGCACTAGAAACAAGCCAAAATACGAGACCACATTAGCCAAGAGAAATCATCACAAAAAGAGAGAAGAAAAGTCCTATTATTAAATAACTCATGGCAATTAAAGACTTCTCATACGCACATCTAAGAGCAACACACTTGCATCCAGAATCAACACCCAACCAGGAACCAAGCGTACCCAACAACGGACGGCTCAGCACGAATTAATATTTGCGGACAGCAAATTATAACGGCACAGTCATACAAAAGATCGCCTCGAATCAAGCACTAAGAGCACAAATAATAGCATGAAGCCTAGAAGCTGAATTACAATGAACGCGGAAAATAATGGATTCAACTGCCTCCAAACTTTACACTTTCATTTTCAAGTCGAAACAGAAACTTCAACCGCCCTGACTGATGACCAATTCAACCCAAGCAGAACACGCGAACCCAACATATTTTGCGACCAGATCGATCGATGCCACTCAGTAGATTGCCTGGATCGTTTGTCCAAGGGAACTTTCCCTATCAGTGCCCTTCGGTGACCAAGAGCTTTTCTATGACCAGATCCATTCGGCCGTGGTGCTTGGGCCCACAAATGGGGATCAGTAAAACCGTTTCCTCATGCTGAACCTGCTCTTGGCAGTGCGTCAGCGAAGTGAATCGCTGGTTGCACCCCTCGAACCGGAAGATCTCTGCCTTCAGGGCATGGCGGATGCAAGTCCGCCGAAATGGCACCTTGCTCACACCACCTGGTTCTTCGATACCTTTTTGCTTCAGCCCTATCTCAAAGGCTACGAAGGCTGTGATCCACGCTGGAATTATCAATTCAACTCCTATTACGAAGCGGCCGGGGCACGCCATCCAAGACCCTCACGGGGTGTCCTGACCCGGCCGACAATCAGGGAAATCTTGGCGTGGCGGCAACGAGTCGACGCTGCATTAACGCAACTCCTGACCTCTCCGGACGCTGACCAAGAAGACATCCAGCAACTGGCAGAACTGGGTCTACATCACGAACAGCAGCATCAGGAATTGCTGTTGATGGATCTCTTGGATGGCTTCAGCCGGCAACCGTTAGAGCCTGCTTATCAAACTGGCGCCGATCATCATCTGGGACCTTTAGAGCCAACCCAAGCCCGCTGGATCTCCTGCGATGGAGGTCTCTATGAAATCGGCCATGCTGGCGCAGGATTCCATTTTGACAACGAGGGGCCGTCGCATCGCATCTGGCTGGAGGCCTTTGCCCTGATGGATCACTTGGTGTGCAACGACGACTTCAGGTGCTTTATCGCAGATGGGGGGTATCAACGCCCAGAACTGTGGATGAGTGAGGGCTGGGCCGTGCAACAACAACTGGGATGGCAGGCTCCCCGGTACTGGCGCGGCAACGGGCCTGCAGATCAATGGCAGGAAGAATTCACCCTGGGAGGAAGGCGGCGCTTGAATCCACAAGCACCGGTCCGCCATTTGAGCTGGTTCGAAGCCGATGCCTACGCACGGTGGTGTGGTGCTCGATTGCCCAGCGAAGCGGAATGGGAAGTGGCCCTACAACAGCATCAATCTCTGATCCACGATGCTCACGGCAAGCTGTGGCAATGGACGGCAAGTCCTTATAGGCCCTATCCGGGATTCCTTCCCGCCCCAGGCGCTGTGGGTGAATACAACGGAAAATTCATGAGCTCCCAGTTTGTTCTTCGCGGCAGCAGCTGGCTCACACCGGAAGGCCATGGGCGCGACACCTACCGGAACTTCTTTGCACCAGCAAACCGTTGGATGGCCGCAGGACTGCGCCTGGCCCGATGAGCATCGAGCTGATTGACCTACATCCCGCCCCTACGGATCTGAAGCAGCTGGTGCAGTCAGGCTTCAAATGCCAGCCGCGGCAACTGCCAGCTTGGGTGTTGTACGACGCGAAAGGATCACGCCTATTTGCCCAGATCTGCGAACAACCTGAATACGGCCTAACCCGCACAGAGATCAAGCTGCTGGAGGAGCATGCACCAGCCATTGCCAAAGCCGTAGGAGATGGCGTCATCGTGGAATTCGGCATCGGCAATGCCCGCAAGGTTTCCCCCCTACTAAACGCAATCCGGCCGTCAACCTTTGTGGCCCTGGACATCAGCCAAGCAGCTCTAAGGGATTCGCTAACCAGACTCGCCAACACCTATCCGATGGTGTCAATGCTAGGTATCTGCTGCGACCACAGCAGCATGCAAGCGCTACCGCCCCACCCCCGGCTCGAGGGTGTGCGCTGCATCGGCTTTTTCCCCGGCAGCTCCCTAGGCAACTTCACACCAAAAGAAGCAGTGGCAGTGCTTCGTCGGTTCCGAAAGCTGCTTGGAGGTGGTCCCCTGCTGCTCGGTCTCGACCAACCCCGTGATCCAACCCAGCTCGAGGCTGCCTACAATGATGCGGCAGGCATCTCAGCAGCTTTCGCGCGCAACCTGCTGCATCGTCTCAATCGTGAGCTGGAAGCAGATTTCAGACCGGACCACTTCTCTTATCGAGCCCGTTGGCAAGAGGAGTTTCATCGCATCGAAATGGCTCTAGTGAGCCACTGCAGTCAAACAATCGTGATTGACAACAGCACCTGGTCATTCAGCGCCGGAGAACCACTCATCACCGAATACAGCGTCAAATACAACCCACAAGAGGCAGCCAGACTGGCTGAAAAGGCGGGCTGGAGAATCAACCAAAGATGGCACGACTCTGCCGATTCACTCTCGCTGCATCTGCTGGAACCGTCAGACTGAGCTGAGCTGAAAGAAGAAGTGCTAAATGAGCCGAGAGCAGCAACGCCAGAACGTGCGACAAGAGCGTGAAAGCCTGATCCTGGAGCTAGAAGCAATCTACCGAAGGGCTTTTGAACGACTGACAGTGCTTGACCTAGGGGAAGGAAGCTTGGCAAGACTCACCCAACTGTTACTGCACTCGCGTGAGGGCGCTATCAAACCCCTGCAAGAAGAGATCGAAGCCCCACTGATCACTCGTGCCCCAGATCAGTCATGAGCGCAACCTGGCTCGATGAACTGGAACGAGTCTTAGAAGAGAGGTTGACCGACTTCCTCCGAGAGAATCCATATCAGGAGTTACTCCTCCACCAACAACACCAAAAAGACCATTACCAAAACCTGAAAAGGCAGCGACAGCAACTTCAAAAAGAAGCAGAGGAACTTCGCCGGCAACTCCTCACCCTTGCCGACACAGTTCGGGAGTGGAGCACTCGATCGAATCGAGCCAGAAAGGCAGGAGCCTCGGCCCTGGCCGATCGGGCCGATCAACACATAGCCGATTTAATGGAGCAGGGTCGGCAACTCTGGTCCGATTTGGATCAACTGGGCAATCGCTTCAAAGACGTCGAACAGAAATTTTGTGCACTTTCTGAACAGTCAGCAAGAGATAGCTCCACTCTTGAAGAGGACTGGACACGATTCGCAGCCCAACAAGAACTGCAAGAGCTCATGCGCAAACGCGACAAGACTAATTAAGTCAGGCTTTTGGGGCCGGAGGCTCAAGACTCACGTTCTCCGGAGGAGGAGTTGGGTCTGGATCAGCAATCAGCATGTGCTGAAGCACAATTTCTGGACGCTCGCTATCACGCCAGCGAATGCGATAGGCGGGCATCTTGGTGCCGCGACTGGTGGTCTGCTCAACGGGTTCCATCACCCACCCGCGCCTGGATCGACCCTGGGGATTGCGCTTGACCACCGCATCGGCGTGTTTGAAGCGGAAACCTACGCGCTCGCCACTCATAGAAATAGGACCATGCCATTGAGTTAATTATCCACTGCGGCGGTTCCCAACGTTGAAGATTAAGTTTTGAGCTCCGGTCGAAGCAGAGGGAAAGCAATCACATCACGTATTGAAGGGCTATCGGTGAACAACATCACTAAGCGATCGATGCCAATACCCAAGCCGCCGGTAGGGGGCATCCCCACCTCAAGAGCCTGAAGAAAATCCTCATCAACCCCATGAGCCTCCAGGTCCCCAGCCTGACGACGTGCTTGCTGAGCCTCAAGCCGCTGACGCTGATCAAGGGGATCGATTAACTCACTAAAAGCATTGGCTGTTTCCCGACCCACAATGAACAATTCAAAGCGCTCGACCAATCCTGGTTTGCTGCGATGTTGTCGGGCAAGAGGCGAGATCTCAATCGGATAATCGAGCACAAATGTTGGCTGGATCAGACTTAACTCCACTGCTTGTTCAAAGGCCTCATTAAGCAAGCGGCCAACACTATCGGCCTTAGAAGGGACCTCTAGACCTGCCTGCGCCATAGCCGAAGCCGCTACCGCACGGTCAGCAAAACCCATGAAATCAAGCCCCGTCGCCTCTTGCACCAGTTCGTGCATGCTGGCTCTACGCCAAGGGGGCGTTAGGTCGATTTCTATACCTTGATAAGTGATCCTCGTAGACCCACAGATCTGAGTACAAACTGAGGAAATCAGCTGCTCAGTAAGGACCATCATGTCGATGTAATCCGCATAGGCCTGATAGACCTCTACAGAAGTGAATTCAGGGTTGTGGCGGGTACTCATCCCCTCGTTACGAAAGATGCGCCCAAGCTCATAGACCCGCTCAAAACCACCAACCACAAGCCTCTTGAGATGCAGCTCTGTAGCAATACGCAGATAAAGAGGAAGATCGAGTGTGTTGTGGTGAGTAATGAATGGCCTAGCTTCGGCGCCACCGGCCTCAGCCTGAAGCACCGGTGTTTCGATTTCCAAGAAGGCACGATCATCGAGCCATCGACGGATTGCACTCACCATCAATGCCCGGCGGCGAAAAGTCTCACGCGACTGAGGCGACACGATCAGATCCAGATAGCGTTGCCGATAGCGCTTCTCCACATCAGCTAAACCGTGCCACTTATCCGGCAAGGGTTGCAATGATTTGCTCAAGATCTGCCACTGCTGAACCTTCACCGAAAGCTCACCACGGTCAGTGCGACGAAGCACGCCTGTGACCCCAATCCAGTCGCCCGCGTCAACAAGAGTAGTGAGCTGAACAAAAGTTCCTGAAGCCAGCTCATTTGATGCAGCCGCATCAATGGTCGCCTTCTCCAAATACAACTGAATCGTGCCGGTCTCATCCGCCAAGGTATAGAAAGCCAACTTGCCCATGACGCGACGGGTCATCACCCGACCAGCCACAGACACAGTGAGAAGCCTCTCCTCCCCCTTGGCCAAATCAGCATGATCCGCCTGCAAGTTAGCGGTGCGATGGCTTGACTCAAAGCGCAGGGCATAAGGCCCATTCCCCAGCTCTTTGAGGGCTTGTGCCTTTTCCAGGCGAGTCTCACGCAGCTCAGACAAGGCACTCAGGACTGACCTCGCCATCTTGCCGGTCGATGGAGTCGTTGCTCTACTCACCCCATCGACTTAATCAACTCGCAACGGCAACCGAAGCAGGAGCAGGAGCAGGAGCAGGAGCAGGAGCAGGAGCAGGAGCAGGAATATCCCCAACGCGCTGGGAGGAGTAACCAATTCCACGAACCGTAAGGATTAGCTCTGGATTGCGCGGGTCTGGCTCGAGCTTGCCACGCAAACGAGCTACATAAACATCGACCACACGCAAGTCGGCCGCCCGGCGAGGGGGATAACCCCAGAGCTGCTCCAAGATTTCGGCCCTGGGTACCACCCGTCCAGGTTCACGGAACAACAGTTCCAAAAGACTGAATTCGGTGTAGGTGAGGCCAATACGCTCTCCTGCACGACTCACCTGGCGGCGATTCGTGTCCACCACCAAATCACCAACTCTCAGAACACCCTGCCCAACTGGCAGATCTCTGATTTCAGACGTAGCGGACCCTGGACCAACCCGACGCAGAATCGTGGCAATACGAGCCTCAAGTTCCTTTGGACTAAAGGGCTTAGGAATGTAATCATCTGCCCCAAGATCAAGTCCAGCCACACGTTCAGAAATCGCCTCTAATGCTGAGAGGAAAATAATCGGCACACAAGACTCAGCCCTAAGCCTTCTACAAACAGCAAAACCATCGAGCCTGGGCAGCATCACATCGAGCACAAGCAAGTCAGGCTGTTCTCGATGAAAAATCTCAAGAGCCTCTTCCCCGTCCTCGGCACAAATCACCCGATAGCCAGCCAGTTGAAGTCGCATGACCAAAATCCGGAGGACTGCTGGCTCATCGTCAACGACAAGGATGGTTGCCTTCGGATTCCCGGGAGCCTGAGTCTCAGACCCATCATTGCCTTGGAACTGAGATAAACCCCCCGGATGTGACATATGAGCGTTTCCTCATGAAGAAACACAACCTTAACCTTCCGCCTTAAGTAAAAATCGCTAACACCCTTGAGAAATCACAGTTTTTCTATTTATTTAAGAATTAAAAGGTACTTATACTTAAGCATCAATTCCTAATTGATAGCACTTCAGGGCCATCTAGCTTCTGCATAGCGGTTCCACTGACGAGCAGCCTCTTCCACAGCCTCATCGCTGCTGATTTGATCGAGCATCGCCCGCTGTAACTGGGTATAAATAATGCTCTGCAGACGCTTGATCCCAGGTAAAGCCGGAACCAAAACTTTCGCCCGCTTCAAAGTCTTGGCAGACAATGCTCTGGCAGAGAGGATCTGAGCAGCCTCACGTGACTCCGGACGCTCAGCCTTAAGAGCAATCTGAACCTGTCGCAAGGCGTTTCTAGACGATGGCAACACCTTGGCTTGCTGCGCAAAAGTTGCCTGATTAACCCCATTGGTTAGAAACAAGGCAAAATCAACGGCTTCCTGCTGGCGCCTGCTCTGACGAGGCACAACCAACGTCATCACAGCGACATTCGCATTGCCATCACCACCGACAAGAGGTGGATAGGAGTTAGTCACCCTGGCCACAGCCGGAGCGTTTGTCTGGATCGTGCGTAGGAATTCAGCCCCGCTCGCCAACATGGCCAACTCACCGCTCTGATAAAGCTCTATCGCTCGCTTCTGACCCTGGCTTATCACCTCTCGAGGCAGGAGACCTTGCCGATAAAGATCGGTCCAGAAGGCAAAAGCACGTTGACCCTTTGGAGTAGCAAAACCAGCCCGCCTCCGAGAATCCAGCAAAGTGACTCCCATCTGAACCATCGACTCAAGCAGTTCAGTCGAATCGTCAGGGACCACAGTGACGAATAGGCCATAGCGACCTGTGCGCTCACGAATGCGTCGCGCATAGGCAGGTACATCCTGCCAACGTCGCGGTGGAGCATCAAGTTCGGCTTGTCGCAACAACTGCTGGTTAACCAAACTCAGCCGTACCGTTAGATACCAAGGAATGGCGATCTGTCGCCCCTCAGCATCCAGGCCAGACTCCCAAACCGAGGGAAGGTAGCGTTCGGCTGCATCGTCTGGAAGCAAAGGCGTCAGATCCCTAATCCCCCCTTTGCTGGCAAGATTTGCAGCAAAGGGGGGATTGAGATTGACTAGGTCTGGTGCGGTGCGCGCGAACACCGCAGCCAATAACTTGCGCTCCACTGATCCCCAGGGGAGATCTGTCCAACGCACCAGCGCGCCGGGGTGATTCTGCTGCCAGTTTTTGATGACCCCCGCCATATAGGGGTTGAACTTCGGCGCCAGTTGCAACGTCCAGAGCTGCAAATCAGTTGAAGATCCCTGCTTCGGTCGACAACCCCAACCAATCAAGGCTGCACCAAGCACCACGAGGCCTGCAACAAAAAACTTTCTTCGTGACCGCAGCATTCTCATGACCTGTTCAAGCGCGAGCCAGCCGCCGCCAAATCAACAGCATCCATGACACCAGCAGAGGAGCAACCAAACCAGTAATCAACGACTGTGCCAAAAAGGTATGCAACCCCCAGGACTGAAGCCAAGACACAGAGCTATCGAACTGAATAAAAAGCGTTTGCAGCCAAAGACTCAAGCCAACCAGAGCTGTACCTATCCATGCCAATAATCCGAGATTGAAACTGCCCTGAATCGGTGGAGCACGCCTGCCTAGCCGCCCCCACCACCATCCAAGCGCCATCAACGCCGGCAGTTGACTCGCACCACCAAGGCTGAGGCCATCCAATACCAAGCCAAGACAAAGTCCAGCAGTGAGTCCAGAGACAGGTCCATCAACAAGGGCCCAAGGCAACAACCACAACACCGCCCAGCACGGACCCACCCCAGACAGGCTCAACCAGGTCGGTGCAGCGAGGGTCAGCCAAGGCACGAAGAGGCTTGAAGCCAAGCAAATCGGTTGCTGATGAAGGCGCGCCATCAGCGAATCTGCACCTGCACCCAATCGATGGCTTCTGGGGCAGCGATTAACTGAACAGCTGCACGAGGAGCAGGAACTGCTCGGTCATCCACTTTCTGAATCACCCCTACAGGCAGGCTGGCGGGCAACAATGTGCTGGCAGGCGAGATGCTGACAAGATCACCTGGCACTGCATAGGGATTCTTATCGAGAAACTCCAACTGAGGCCTACTCGTACCCACACCAACCAAGAGTCCATGCCGCTTGGTTCGCGGTATCCAAACTCCAACCCGACTACCTGGCGCAGTGAGCAGTTGAACACGTGCAGTGGCAGGGGTGACACTTTGAATTCTCCCCAGTAATCCTCCTGGCCCCATCACAGCATCACCCTGAGCAATGCCATGCAATCGCCCCTTGCCCAGTTCCAGTTGCTGCCACCACCCCTTCGGGGTACGGGAAATCACAGCCGCGGAAATGCGAGCAGATCCTGAGGCCTGACCAAGAGCAAGCAACCCGCGAAGTCTTTGATTGTCCTGTTCAAGCAACCGAAGTTTGCTCTGTTGCTCGAGCTGAAAACCAGACTGGATCCATTCTCGCTGGGCTGATCCAGGCCAAAACGGCCGACTAAGAAGGGCATAAGCATCGGCAAAACTGGCGCCTTTACTCCAACGAACCAAACCAAGCGCTGCCACTAACAACAGCCAAGGCAAAACTCCACGCCAACGCCACCAACGGAAAGATGCCTGCCACGGGGAAACCCCCATCGATTCAAGCCGTCATTGAAGAGCGAGTGAATTCCGGAGTATCAAGCACCCTGCGAAGTCGCTTGTAATCCTCGAGTACCTGACCACAGCCATTGACCACACACAACAATGGATCCTCTGCAACATGAGTAAAGATGCCTGTCTCATGGCTAATTAAATCGCTTATCCCGCGCACCAAAGCTCCTCCACCAGCAAGCATGATGCCACGGTCAACAATGTCAGCAGCTAATTCTGGTGGTGTGCGCTCAAGGGTGCGCTTCACGGCCTCCACAATCACGTTGAGGGGTTCTGCTATCGCCTCCCGCAAGTCTCCAGCCTGCAAATTGATCGAACGTGGCAGACCGGAGAGCAGGTGCAGACCCCGCACATCCATGGCCTGCTGATCAAACTCGTGATTGGGGAAAGCGGAGCCAATGCGGATCTTGATCTCCTCCGCCGTGCGCTCACCGACGACAAGGTTGTGAACCTTCTTCAAATAAACCCCAATGGCATCACTAATTTCATCACCGGCCACGCGAACCGACTCACTCAACACAGTTCCTCCCAAGCTGAGCACCGCCACCTCGGTTGTGCCTCCTCCTATATCAACGATCATCGTTCCAATTGGCTCAGTAACAGGCAGACCAGCTCCAATGGCGGCTGCAACAGGCTCATCAATCAGATGAACTTCCCGAGCTCCTGCCATGCCTGCCTCCCGCACGGCACGCCGTTCGACACCGGTCACTCCGCTCGGGATACCCACCACCAAGCGAGGAGCAACAATGCCTCGACCTTCATTGCCCTTCTGAATGAAAGTCTTCAGCATCTGCTCAGCTGCATCGAAATCGGCGATCACGCCATCGCGCAGTGGACGCACGGCGCGAATATTGCCAGGGGTTCGGCCAAGCATCAACTTGGCATCGTCACCAACCGCCAGAGGCACACCGTTCTCCAAGTCCAGGGCTACGACAGAAGGCTCCTGAAGCACAATCCCTTTGCCCGACACGTAAATCAGGGTATTGGCCGTACCAAGATCAATGCCGATGTCGCGTGACAGTTGAAAGCGACGAAAAAACACAAGCGCTGGACTCAAGTCGGCGAATCATAGGTGTCGTAGCCAATGCAGCTTGTTACACCCAGCGATGAGGGTGGAACTCCTTATAAGCAGCCACTTAAACCGTGGCGCATCATTGACCAAACTCAAACAAATAGGTTTCATTCATGAGCGTAAATTCCGTCACACTCGTCGGCCGAGCAGGCCGTGATCCAGAAGTTCGCTACTTCGAATCGGGAACAGTTGTCGCCAACCTCACCATGGCTGTGAACCGTCGCAGTCGCGACGACGAGCCAGACTGGTTCAACCTAGAGATCTGGGGCAAGCAGGCTCAAGTCGCGGCGGACTATGTCAAGAAAGGATCTCTGCTGGGTATCATCGGTAGCTTCAAACTGGACCGCTGGACCGATCGCAACACCGGAGAAGAGCGAACCAAACCTGTTGTTCGTGTGGACCGTCTAGAACTTCTAGGATCAAAAAGGGATGCAGAAGCGAGCAACTTTGGCGGAGGGGGATTTGGAGACGGCCCAAGCGAAGAGGAAGTGCCCTTCTAAATAACTCATTAATCAATGAGTGTGATGACGCCTGCGCCAAATGCGCAGGCCCAGCCACACCACTGCAGCCAAAACCGCAATAACCAGGGCCCCCTTGACAACCTTGGAGACAGGATCTATCCACAGCTCCACATTGCTGTAACCCTCTCCAAGCCCCAACCCAGCCAGGGTGAGTAGCAAAGTCCAGATCAGGCTGCCTGCTGTTGTCCAGATCAGGAAAGGTGCGAAAGGCATCAATTCAATGCCTGCAGGCACAGAGATCAAGGTACGAATGCCAGGCACTAGCCGTCCCCAAAACACCAACGCCGTGCCGTAACGATTAAACCAACGACGGCTACGCGCAAGTTCTGCCGGACTGATACCGATCCAACGACCATGTCGGCTGAGCCAAACCTCAAGCCGTTGCTCATTGATAGCCCGCCCAATGCCATACCAAGGAAGAGCACCCAACAAGGTGCCCAACAAACCGGCCAACACCACTGGTAAGAACTGCAGCTGCCCCTGCTGCACATAGAACCCGCCAAGAGGCATGATCAACTCGGATGGAATCGGTGGAAAGAGATTTTCCAGAAACATGGCCGCGAATATCGCGCCATAACCCATCCACTGGTTCGCCTCCACGGCCTGGCCGATCAACTCCGGCAACTGAGTAATCAGTTCAGAAAGCCCCATGGAGTCTGCGCATAACCAGGCAAGTCTTCCATGGGACCGGGGTTCCTTAAGGTCATGCGATCAGCCGCGGTCACAGAAGATTCACAGAGGTCGCCACTCTTCACGGGTCTCAACGCCTCCTTAGACCTCAACAATGCGTCGACGAATCATTCGGAAGACATCTTCAAATATTTCCTGATTACTGATTACTGATAGCCTCAAGACCTAAGCATTGACCTCCCAGATTCACTGCAAGCTGACTATTAACAACCGGTCCAATTACAAACAAGACTTCAATGCAAAGCTGGTCAAGAATTTGGCTGGCCGCTTCAATAGCAAAAAATGTTGAGCCGGCAGGATGTAATTCGCTAAAACCAACTTTTTTATTTTCCCAATCAAAAAACAATTTTAGTCAGCTGCATTGATCTCTTTGTGCCACTCAATCTATAACAACTCGCAGGTTATCTTCTTGCCGGGCAGGCAAACCTAATTCTGTGAAGCAAGCTTGCCTGCCTGGCAACAATCAGTAGCGATAATGGTCGGGTTTATACGGACCTTCAATAGGCACACTGATGTAATCGGACTGCTGCTTGGTGAGCTGAGTAAGCCTCGCACCGATCTTCTCCAAGTGAAGTCGAGCCACCATCTCATCGAGGTGCTTAGGCAACACATACACCTGATCGGCATACTGATCACCTTTCGAAAACAACTCAATTTGAGCTAACACCTGATTGGTAAAGGAATTGCTCATCACAAAGCTCGGGTGACCGGTCGCACAGCCAAGGTTAACCAAGCGCCCTTCAGCCAGAAGAATGATCTTATTTCCGCTGGGAAGAGTGATGTGATCAACCTGAGGCTTGATATTCTCCCACTGATAATCCTTCAAAGATGCAACATCAATCTCATTATCAAAGTGACCGATATTGCAAACAATAGCCTCATCTTTCATACGGATCAGATGTTCATGGCGAATCACCTGAAAGTTGCCTGTGGAGGTCACAAAGATATCGACATCCTGAACCACCTCATCCAGACGCACCACCCGATAGCCCTCCATCGCTGCCTGAAGAGCACAGATGGGGTCAATTTCAGCAATCATCACTGTGGCACCAAGGCCCCGTAGCGATTGAGCTGAACCCTTGCCCACATCGCCATAGCCCATCACCAAAGCCACCTTTCCAGCAACCATCACATCAGTGGCCCGCTTGATGCCATCCACCAAGGATTCACGGCAACCATAAAGATTGTCGAACTTGCTCTTAGTCACCGAATCATTGACATTGATCGCAGGGAAAGGCAATTCACCGCTCTTTTGCATCTGATACAGACGCGCGACACCCGTAGTTGTCTCTTCTGTCACCCCCTGAATATTGCTCTTGATGCGGGAATAAAAATTGGAGTCCTGGGCCAACTTGGTACGAATCGAGGCAAACAATGCCGTCTCTTCCTCGTTGCCAGGGTTATCCAGTACAGAACGATCGCTCTCGGCCTTGCTGCCAAGCATCACCAAGCCAGTCGCATCACCGCCGTCATCCAAGATCATGTTGGGAGTGCCGCCATCACCCCACTCGAGAATGCGATGGGTATAAGCCCAATACTCATCAAGGGTCTCGCCTTTGGTTGCAAACACAGGCACGCCGCTAGCGGCAATAGCAGCAGCAGCATGATCTTGAGTAGAAAAAATGTTGCATGAAGCCCAGCGCACGTCAGCACCGAGGGCCACCAGCGTCTCAATCAACACACCGGTCTGAATGGTCATGTGCAGACTGCCAGCAATGCGAGCCCCCTTGAGAGGTTTTTCACTGCCGTGCTTGACCCTGAGGGCCATCAAACCTGGCATCTCAGTTTCAGCAATGCTCAATTCCTTGCGGCCAAAATCCGCGAGGTCGATGTCTGCTACGACGTATTGAGGGGGGGCCTGCAACGAGGCCGTTGATGTGGGCACTGCCACCATGGTTCAAAGCTCCCTTGGGGGAATCGTGTACGGAAATCTCAGCGAAGTCGCCGAGACTTCGGGATCGCTTACGGGGCAATCTACAGATGACTCATGGATTCTTGAAAATCTTGATGCCACTCGATGCCTAGGAAGAGCACTTGTCCAGCGGCTACCTGCTTTATCAGTGCTGTTGCTAGAAGGGCCCCTGGGAGCGGGCAAAACCTCTCTCGTACAAGGCATTGCAACCGCTCTCGGCATCCGTGAGCCGATCACATCGCCTACATACGCTCTTGCTCAGCACTACCCGGACGGGAATCCTCCTCTGATCCATCTGGACCTCTACCGCTTGGAGCAACCCAGCACTGCCAATGAGCTATTTCTGCAAGAGGAAGAAGAAGCCCAAGCACTAGGTGCCCTCATGGCCGTGGAATGGCCTGATCGATTAAGCCTGAACTTGCCTGAAGCCTGGAGATTGCAATTGCAGCATCGAGCTCAAGGAGGTCGTCTGGCTCAGTTCACGTCACCTGCGACCGACCCCAAAAACTCCTCCACTTGCATCTGAGACGGCTGCGGATCGATACCACCAGCCCCTCCACAAACAAGCGCGCCACAGGCTGCAGCAAAAAGAACCATCTCCCGGGCCTTGATCAGATCTCGTTGAGATGAGGCATCCATCAAAAATTGATGCAGCAATCCTGCAGTAAAAGCATCGCCAGCACCGGTGGTGTCGATAACTGAAGGGGGAGAAAGCGCTGCAAGCTCACCAACACAATCCCCTATCCACCACCGCACCGGACGCGCCCCATCGGTCACAACCACATCCGGCTGCTGCGGAAGGGATCGCGCAATCACTGCAGGGTCGTCAGTGTCAAAGAACCAAACGGCCTCTTCCCTAGCCAGTTTGAGCAGAGAAGCACGCTCAAGAAGCGGCGCAATCGCCTGCAAGGCCTTCTCATCAGGGCCACTATCGGGAGAACGGCCAGGATCCCAGAAGGTTGGACGCCAGTTGACATCCAGGGCTATCTCAAGCCCTGCTGTTTGTGCCTGCTCAACGCACCAAAGCAAGGCTTGGGCGGAAGCTGGTGTGGCCAAAGGAATGGAGCCGATCAACAACCAGCTCGCCTTCCCTACCAGCAAAGGCCAGCTGGCCGCCAACTCATCTAAAGACAGAGCCTGATCAGCAAAACCGTCTCCGCGGTCGCCTGCAAAACCCTGGAACACCCTCTCCCCATCGAGATCACGACGCACCAACACAATGCGACTGGGTCGGCGCTGATCGGTCTGCAGACCAGCAAGGTTCACGCCTCGAGTATCAAACAATTCTCGAAACCTGGCCCCGATGGCATCGTCTCCAAGACGTCCTAAAAAAGCCACCTTGCTACCAAGCCGAGCTAAGCCACAAGCCACGTTGGCAGGGGCTCCCCCTAGGCAATCCTCCACAGGCTGATCCACAGCTGGATCTCCCCCCAGCGGTCCAAGACGATCCACCAACGCCTCGCCCAAGCAAATCACCTCAGGCTCATGGCTGTGAACAGGATTGGTCCCCGTCATCAGTTAGCAGCTACTGAGATGAAGCTAGGAACGCTGGCTAAGCATGTCTGCGCGAAGATGATCAATCAACGTGGCAATCATGCGCGCATTAGCTGCCGGGAAGGGATAGGCAGAAAGATCTTCAGGCTTCACCCAGCACACCTGCTGACTCGCCAAAGGCTTGGGCTCTCCTGAAATCCAACGGCAGAGATGAACAACAAAGCGAAGCTTCTTATGGCTGTAGGCATGGTCAAGAGCAATCAGCTGCTCACCCACCTGCACTTCAATCGCCAATTCCTCCCTGAGCTCGCGAGCAATGGTGGCTTCGATGGCTTCACCTGGCTCCTGCTTACCACCAGGGAATTCCCACATGCCGCCCAGTAAACCCTCATTAAGCCGCTGATCAATTAAGACCTCACCCGCTTCGTTCAGTACGACCCCCACACCAATCACCTGGAAGGGAATGGGCTTGCTCGCATCCTTCACGGGGAAGTGGCTTGGCTCTCCAGCAGCGTAGGCAGCACAACTACTTTGCCAAGGACATAACTGACAACTGGGGGTCCTAGGCGTACAAACCAAAGCACCCAAATCCATCAAGGCCTGATTGAAATCTCTTGGCCGCAAAGGATCGAGAAGGGCTTCACTCCACTGCCAAAAACTTGCCTGAGCTCGTTGGGGTGAATCCAAGCAAGCCTGAAGTCTGGCCAGCACACGACGCACATTGCCATCAAGAATTGGCACTGGTGTATTGAATGCACTGGAAAGGATGCTCCCTGCCGTGGTGCGACCAATACCCGGGACAGCCTGCCAAGCCTCAAGAGAAGAGGGCAGAGGGGAAGCCGCCAATTGACTCGCCGCCTGATGCAGCCGGCGGGCACGAGAGTAATAGCCCAGGCCTTGCCACAGCAACAACACTTGGCGCTCTTCAGCAGCAGCCAAATGCTGCACCGTTGACAACACCACCATCCACTGCTCCCAGTAGGGACGCATCACCCTCAACTGGGTTTGCTGGAGCATCACCTCAGCGATCCAAATGCCGTAGGGCGAGAGATCTTCGTTTGGTTCGGGCCAACGTCCATCGACGGTGAACATCCACGGCTTGATGGCAATGTCCTGGCGACCATGGACTTCCCACCAATCCAACAGCTGCTGACGCATCTCGGGCCAACGTTTATCGAACAACTCTCGCCACTGTTGACTCGCACCTTCTAACCCCTGAGCCATGAAGTCGCCAAAATGAATCAACAACTGACCACCAACCTCTCAAGAGTGATCTGGGCTGCAACGAGTTTTTAAGGCACTATTTCAGCGTTCGTTCAACCAGGCAATGGCTTGACCCAGACGATTCTCGATGTTGACCTGCTGGCTTTTGAACAGGGCACGAGATTTCAACAAGCCGCTGTTGTTGACGGATTGATGCGCAGCCTCGGCACAGGGTTTGTGGTGACCACCAGTGATCTCCCCGCTGCTCTTCTCGATGAGGCCTACGGGATGTTGAGCCATTTCTTTGCTCTTGCAACGACAACAAAACGACAATTCAACGTGCCTGAAGCCTTTGGCCAAACTGGCTATACAGACACACTCGTCGAAACAGCCGCAGGCGAAAAGCTGCCCGACTGGAAGGAAATGCTCAACTGGGCATTACCACTCCCAGACAAACACCCCTTACGCCAACGTTTCCCCACGCTCTATCCAGAACAACTCCTACCAGAAGTAGCCGTGCCAGGAATCACTGGAGTGCTGCAAGCCTTCCACCAAACCATCGCCGAGTTGCAGCGTCGCGTGCTGCGGATCATCGCTACTGGCCTTGGTTGCCATCATGATTTTTTCACTGATCTTGTGCAAGACGCACCAACGCTCACCAGAGCAATCCGCTACCCACCCATGAACCAAGCCCCTGCTGCAGGGCACATGTGGGCCGCAGCCCATGGCGACATCAACCTGATTACAGCATTGCCGCGAGCCACGGCCCCAGGCCTACAGGTCTACATCGATGGCTGTTGGGTTGATGCCATTGCGCCTGAAGGCCAAGTGATCGTCAACAGTGGTTTGATGCTTGAACGGATCAGCAATGGACTCATCCCAACCGGCTGGCACCGCGTCTTAGCGCCGAGCGAATGGGATCGTGAGCGCCTAAGCGTTGTGCAGTTCTGTCACCCCAAACCATCCACCCTGCTCACTCCACTAAGCAGCTGCGTCAATGAAAGCCATCCACAACGGTTCGCAGGCCTAATGGCAGCCGATGCATTAGAGGAAGTGCTGTACCAAATCAAACTGATCACTTAATAACTCCCCCCAAAATCAACTAAAAGTCAACGTGCCTCACGATGCATCCAGCTGATCCAGTCAGCTGAAATTTGCTTCGGACACACCGCCTCACATTCCAAGTTGCTGCTGCAACTACCAAAACCCTCCTCGCTCATACGCTCGTGCAACCTCTTCGCCCGGCGTTTCCGCTCAGGTTGCCCCTGAGGCAACTGAGCCAGATGGGCCAATTTGGCCGCCACAAACAAACTTGCCGAGGCATTACGACAACTAGCGACACATGCACCACAAGCGATGCAAGTAGCCGTCTCAAAGGCAGAGGCAGCTTGATCCTTCTCTATCAGCAAGTCATTGCCATCCGGAGCCTGGCCCGTATTCACCGAGCAATAGCCACCAGCTGCAATCAACCGATCAAAAGCCGCACGATCCACCATTAGATCTTGAATGAGAGGAAAAGCTCGTGCCCGCCATGGCTCCAGCGTCAATGTGTCGCCATCAGCAAACTGGCGCAGATAGAGCTGACACAAAGTGGTGCCGGTCTGAGGCCCATGGGCCTGACCATTAACAAGAAAGCCACAGCTACCACAAATACCCTCGCGACAGTCGTGATCGAAAGACACCGGACGCTTGGCTTGAGCAATCAGCTGTTCATTGAGACGATCAAGAGCCTCCAATAGCGACATGTCGGCAGAAATCTGCTCAAGCCGGTAGACATGGAAAGCACCGGAACTGTTGCTTGACGCCTGACGCCAAATACGCAACGTGAGCGAAAGTTTACGGCTCATCGATAACGACGTTGACTGGGCTTCAAGCTCGTGAAGTTGAGCGGCTCAGCATGGCGAATCGGCTCGGCCCGCTCGCGATCTTCCCAAGCAGCAATGTGGGCAAAGTTCTCATCATCACGCCGAGCTTCGCCTTCTTCTGTCTGATGCTCTTCACGGAAGTGGGCTCCACAAGACTCCTCTCTCGCCAAGGCATCGCGCAACATCAACTTGGCCATCCCAAAGAAATCAGCAACCCTCAACGCCTTCTCGAGCTCAGGATTAGGACCCTCTACACCTCCGGGCACGCTTACCTCAGCATGAAAACGCTGCTCCAGCAATGCCACATCTTCCAAGCCAGCACGCAGCCCTTCGGCATCACGGCTGATACCGCAGCGGTCAATCATCACAGCTCCAAGTTCACGATGAAAAGAATCGACCGACCGTTGAGCCGCCCCCTTGAGCAAAAGATCAATCCGCCCACTGGCCCGCACCAGAGCCTCGCGGCAAGCCAAATGATCACCAGCAACATGCGTGGTGGTATGGCCTGCTAACCAAGCAGTGACGGTAGCCGGCGCAATGAAGTAGCCATCAGCCAAACCTTGCATCAGAGCACTAGCGCCGAGACGATTCGCACCATGCTCAGAGAAGTTGGCCTCACCAAGCACAAACAATCCAGGGATCGAACTCATCAGGTAGTAATCAACCCAGAGACCACCCATCGTGTAATGGGGGGCTGGAGAGATGCGCATTGGTGTCATCAACGGATCCTCACCCGTAATTCGCTCATACATCTCCAAGAGGTTGCCGTATCGCTCCACAATCACCTCTCGCCCCTGACTCGAGATCGCATCACTCAGGTCGAGATAAAAGGCTTGGCCACCAGGGCCCACACCATGCCCCGCCTTGCAGAGCTCCCTGGCACGGCGTGAAGCCACATCTCTGGGCACCATGTTGCCGTAGGCCGGATACTGACGTTCAAGGAAATAATCCCGCTGGGCCTCAGGAATCTCAACAGCTGAACGCTGATCTCCAGAATCTAATGGCAGCCAAACACGGCCGTCATTGCGCAAGCTCTCGCTCATCAAGGTTCGCTTGCTCTGATAAGGATCACCACTGGGAATGCAGGTTGGGTGGATCTGGGTGAAGCAAGGGTTCGCGAATAAAGCTCCCTGACGATGAGCCCGCCAAATGGCACTTGCATTCGATTTAAGTGCATTTGTCGAAAGGAAGTAGACGTTGCTATAGCCACCACTCGCTAGCAACACAGCCTGAGCGGTATGCACCTCCAATTCACCACTGAGCAGATCACGACACACCACCCCTCGGCACACGCCATCCACCTTGATGAGCTCCAAAACATCGCGACGACAAAGCAACTCCACCTGACCAAGCGCCACCTGACGCATCAACGCCTGATAAGCGCCGCAGAGCAATTGCTGACCAGTCTGACCGCGAGCATAAAAGGTGCGACTGACCGACGCCCCTCCCATTCTTCTGGTCGAAAGTGTTCCGTCGTACTCACGGGCAAAGGGAACCCCCTGAGCAACGCACTGGTCGATGATCGCACTACTGATCTCAGCCAAACGCTGGCAACCTGCCTCACGCGCACGGAAGTCACCGCCGCGAAGGGTATCGATAAAGAGGCGGCTAACGCTGTCACTATCCACAAGCAGAGAGCGAGCGGCATTGATCCCTCCCTGGGCGGCCACTGAGTGTGCTCGTCGAGGACTGTCGTGAAAGCTGATCACACGCACTTGATAACCCTGCTCGGCCAAGGTTGCCGCCGCCGAAGCCCCAGCCAAACCCGTGCCTACCACCAACAACTGAAGTTCCCGTTTGCGCGATGGGCTGATTAATGGCAGCGATCCTTGCGTGCGGCTCCATGCATCGGCGATCGTGCCTGATGGGAGACGAGGATCAGGCAAACCATTCATCACTGACCCATCTGCAACGCTGAGGCATAGACCAGCAACGCCACCACGCTGAAGCCCCCGCCCACAAGCAACGCCAGCATGCGAAAGACGCGCCGAATGCGAAAACCATTAGCTGGATCAAGCAATCCCAAACTGCGATGAGCGGCCTCACCACCGTGGAATAGGTGCAGGCTGACGGCGATAGCGGCCAATAGATAGAGGCCCAAGTTTGCAGGCTGAGACAACAAAGCCCGCAGCGCTATCAGCTCCTCGCCAGCAGGTGGCCTGGGCCAGCGCAACTGCAAGAGATGCACTGCCAGAAACCCAAGCAGAAGCAAACCACCAATCGCCTGACTACGTGCTGCTAAAACAGCAAGGCGATCACCTCGGCGGCTAACAAGAGCAGCACGATTACCAGTTCGTCGATTAACAATCAGCTTGGCCAAACTCAGGCCCAAGTGAATTAAAACTGCAGCTAAAAAGCCAAATTCTGCGAACGGCAACCAAGCCGACTGATGCAAGGCCGCTGCATAAATCTCAAAGCTCGCAGGTGCAAAAGGCGCCATCACAACTCCACCCAAATGGAGCATCAGGAAAAGCACCAACAGCAACCCTGTAGCAGCGCTCCAGACCCTGAGCAAATCCGCTCCCATAAATGCGGCGCACAAAGGTCAAACAACCCTAAAGAAACTCTTGGGTCAGAAGGTAGGAGCACCTAACGTTCATCACGGGTGAACCTTCGCCAGAGCAACTAGATGCAAGGAAGGTTATCGTCCGCGAAAAAGCACGTTCTGATGGCATCTGGCTCCACCACCTTTGCCCTGCTAGGGGCCGTCTTGATGGTGACGAGCTGCACCCATAAGGCTGCTCACAAATTCATGACGGTTGAGGCAACCCGAATCACCTCAACCAATTTTGCGCCAATGGTCAGTGCCGTCAGCATGCTGGAGTCGACCAAAAACGTGGCCTTAAAACCACAGACCGACGGCACAGTAATCAAAATCCTCGCCAAGGATGGGCAACGCGTTAAAGCTGGTCAAACCATCCTGGTGCTCGACAACGAGCAACAAAGTGCTGCCCTGGACTCCGCACAATCCGAAGCAAGGAAAGACCAACTCAATGCTGAGCGTTATGAGTTCCTCTACCAACAGGGTGCAACATCAGCCAAGACTCGCGACAAATATGCAGTGCAGGCAATCCAGTCGCGAGATCAGGCAAAAGCCGATGCAGCCACCCTCGGCTACAAATTCGTACGCGCACCAATCAATGGCCTAATCGGCGATCTGGACAAGGTGAAACTTGGCGACTACGTGAAGAAAGGGCAAACGATTACAGGCATCGTTGACGATTCGATGCTGTGGACAATGATGCAGATCCCAGCAACGCAAGCCAACCAGGTGCAACTGGGGCAAACGGTGATGGTTGCATCCCAAACCACACCGCCTTTAACAGGGCAGGGCTCCGTTGTCTTTATCTCGCCCTATTACGAGCTGAGTGGAACAAATAAGTCTCCAAACACACTCATGGTGAAAGCAGCCTTTCCCAACCTCACGGGTAAGTTAAAAACTGGACAATTTGTCAAAAGTCAGATCGTGACGGGGAAATTTACAAGCCTTGCTGTTCCTGTTCAAGCGGTATTTATGGAGGCCCAACAACCCTTTGTCTACGTTGTTGTACCACTAAGCAAAGCACTCCCCAAAATCAAAGCATCAAGCTCATTACCCGAAGCAACCAAAAAGAAGCTCGAATCATTACCTAATAGCACGCCGATTGTGTTGCAAAGAGCTGTCACCCTGGGCCAACTGCAAAACAACCTCTACCCATTGAAATCAGGCCTGCAAAAAGGTGAGCAAGTTGTTTCAAGCAACACAGCACTACTGCGTAACGGCATGCCCGTGAAGATTGCGCCAACACAAGCTGCCAAGAAGGGAAGCAACTGAATAAAGCATGGCGTTCTCCGACAATTTCATCAAAAGACCAGTTCTGACGACAGTCTGCAGCATTCTCATCGTGCTGGTAGGAATTATCGCAATCCCTTCCTTACCAATCGCCAACCTGCCAAATATCGCCAGTCCACTGATCCAAGTCACAGCAAACTATGGCGGCGGAAATTCGCTAGTCACCGAACAAGCTGTCACCAATCCGTTAGAGCAACAGATCAACGGTGTTCCTGGCGTTAACTACATCTCGTCCACCAGTGACATGGAGGGGCAAAGCACAATCAATGTCTACTTCGATGAGTCAACCGATATCAATATCGACCAAGTCAATGTGCAAAACCGGGTTTCCCTGGCTATGCCCCAGCTACCGGAGCAAGTTCAGGCGACGGGTGTTTCCGTTGAACAAAGCAATCCATCCATCCTGCTGGCCTACCAAGTTGGTTCAACGCAGGGTCAATTTGACGCTAATTATCTCAATGGCCTGATTTATGAGCAGCTCTATTACCCCCTTGGCAGAGTCCCAGGGGTTGCCAATGTTGGCGTACTGGGTGGAGCCAATCCAGCCTATTGGCTATTTATCAATCCCGACAAACTGGCAGCCAACAAACTAACTGCCGAAGACATCATCAATGCTATAAAAAGCCAGAACAGCGTGGCGATTGGAGGCCTTGTAGGGGGCCCTCCTGCAACAGGAGACCAAGCCTACACATACCCAATCCTGGTTGAAAATAATGGCAATCTTGTTTCCATCGAAGACTTCAACAACCTCATCGTTAGTCGAACGACAACTGGCAATCTATTACTGCTAAAAGATATTGGCGAAGTGATTTATGGCTCTAATACTTTTACAGCCGATGCAATCGACGTGAATGGGCACCCAGCCATGACACTGGCTGTCTACCAGACACCTGATAGCAACGCCTTAGACGTCTCCAATGACGTCGTGAAAGTAATCGATGCGTTTGCTGCCGCAGCTCCACCAGGGGTCAACGTGTCGCAGATCTACAACATTGGCCAATTTATTGAATCCTCTGTTGAAGGAGTCGTTGATGCCCTTGGGCTTGCAATTGTCCTTGTGCTGCTCATTCTCTTTCTTTTCCTGCAGAACTGGCGAGCAACAGTCATTCCGAGCTTAGCTATCCCAATCTCTCTAATTGGCACCTTTGCCTTCCTTAAAGTCTTCGATTTCTCCATTAATCAACTCACCCTGCTTGGCCTAGTCCTCGCTACGGGATTGGTGGTCGATGATGCAATTGTGGTGATCGAAGCTATATCAAAAAACATCGAATCGGGGATGCGTCCTCGCCAGGCAGCACTGGCCTGCATGGGAGAACTATTTGGCGCCTTAGTGGCCACCGCTTTAGCCCTGATGGCCGTCTTCGTACCAGTGGCCTTCTACCCGGGTGGCATTGGCATCATCTACAAGCAATTCGCCCTAACCATTGCCTTCTCAATTGCGATCTCAGCATTTAACGCCCTAACTTTCTCCCCAATGTTGTCAGGATTAATTCTACGTAGCGACAAGCCTCGGGAACCCAAAGGTTGGGGCTGGATCCTCGCAGGAGTGTTAGTGGGATTGGCCTTTGGTCGCTTCACAGCAACTGCTTTCGGCAGCTGGACCTACGTACTTGGTGTGGTGTTGGGTGTCATCGCCAGCAGCAACCTCCCTTTAATTTTTCGTCGTTTCAACAGCTTTTTCGATGATTTACAAAAGCGTTATGCGCAACTGATCAAATCGTTAATCAGCAAACGCCGCTTAATCCTGGCCAGTCTCGCTGGTGGCATCCTGCTGACTGCCTTCGCCTTCACTGCCATTCCCTCTGCCTTCATCCCGGAAGAAGACCAAGGTTATGGATTGGGTTTTTACCAGCTTCAAAATGGCGCCTCACTCAGCCAAACCCAACAAACAGGGCAACAAATTGCCGAGCTGCTCAAAACCGAAAAGAACATCGATGCAGCGTCAATTGTGAGTGGCTTCGGTTTCAATGGCTCCAGCCCCGATCAGGGTGCATTCTTTTTTGGCCTTAAGCCTCTCAATGAACGCAAAGGCAACAGCAACAGTGCAGCAGCCATCGTCGATCGGCTTAACGCCAAGTTAGAAAAGCTCAGTAGTTCCATGGCGGTTTCTGCCCAACCTCCTGCAGTCCCGGGCTTCTCATCCCAGGGAGGTTTTTACTTCCAGTTCAATGATCTCAGCAACGGGTCCTACAGCTTCAACCAACTGGATGGGCTTGCCAATGATCTGATCAAAGCCGGTAAAGCGAGCAGCGAATTCTCCAGCCTTTACACCCAGTTCATTCCCAGCGCTCCGGCCTTCGGACTCCAAGTCGACCGCGCTGTGATGGGAGCCTTAAACGTTGACTATCAGGAGGCAATGAACACAATCGCCACCCTGGCTGGCAGCAACTATTCAGGCCTCACATACGAAAACGGTCAAGTCCGCAACATCTATGTGCAATCATCAGCCGAACAACGCAACGACATTAACGACATCCTGAGTTATTACGTGCGCAGTCGTGATGGCGAGCTTGTACAAGTCTCACAGTTCGCCTCCGCAGACCTGAGCAGTGCGCCCCCAGTCATCAGCCATTACAACCTCTACCGCACAGTGCTCATTCAGGGTGCGGAGGCCGTCGGCAAAAGTTCAGGCCAAGCCTTACAGGCCATTCAAAACCTCTTCCAAAAACAAGACTTCTCCAACATCGGCTACGCCTTCACCGGATTGGCTGCACTGCAGTTATCTGCAGGTAGCGCAAGCATCATGGTCTTCGGACTCGGACTGCTCATCGTCTATCTGGTGCTATCTGCCCAATACGAGAGCTATGTCACACCAGTCATCATTCTGATGACTGTGCCATTAGCGATGCTTGGAGCGTTGGCGTTTCTAGCGATCCGCTCGATCGACCTCAACATCTATGCCCAGGTTGGCCTGGTGACCCTCATCGGCCTGGCGGCGAAGAACGGCATCCTGATTGTGGAAGTCGCCGAACAAAATCTGAAAAACGGCATGACCCCGAGTGATGCTGTAATTGCCTCGGCCGAATCCCGCTTACGGCCAATCCTGATGACTGCTATTGCAGCCTTAGCCGGCTTCCTGCCTCTAGTGGTGGCCAATGGAGCTGGTGCCCATAGCCAACAATCACTGGGCACTGTGATTTTTGGAGGCCTGGTGGTGGCCACAGTGCTGTCTCTAGGAGTGGTACCGCCCTTTTATGTTGTGGTGAAGCATCTAGAGGAGCGCTGGTTCAGCAGCGAACCACAGATTTGACAAACGCCGAAGATCACATTTGGACTTGGCAGGATTGGCAGGTGGCTTGGAGCAGATCAGGCACTGCAGATCATGCCAATTCAGCAACGCTGCTCATCCACGGCTTTGGAGCCTGCAAGGAGCATTGGCGCCATAACCAATCGGTGTTGGCCCAAATAAGCCCCTGCTACGCCATCGATCTCCTCGGCTTTGGTGGCAGCAGCCAACCAAGGGCAAGACTGCGGGGTGAAGCCCCGCAGCAAGGCGATTTCTGCTACGACTTTGATGGCTGGGGAGCCCAGGTCGCCGCCTTCTGCCGCGAAGTAGTGCAGATCCCTGTGCGCATTGTGGGCAATTCAATCGGCGGCGTGATTGCGTTACGTGCCGCCCAGCTCCTCGAAGAGGCTTGCGACGGTGTCGTTCTGATCAACTGCGCCCAGCGCACCTTGGACGACAAGCGATTAGACGAACAGCCCAGCTTGATGCGCTGGACTCGTCCCTGGCTGAAAAGTCTGGTTCAGCAGCGATGGCTAAGCAACAGCCTCTTTCGCAACGCAGCAAACCCGATGGTGATCAAGCGGGTGCTGAAGCAGGCTTACCCCAGCGGCAACAATCTAGACAGATCCTTGGTGAGCATGCTGCAAAAACCAGCCGATAGACCAGGTGCTGCAGAAGCCTTCCACGGTTTCATCAACATCTTCGACGACTACCTGGCGCCAGAACTGATGGCTGATCTAAACATGCCAGTGGATCTGATCTGGGGGGCAGCCGATCCATGGGAACCGTTGCAGGAAGCCCGTCGCTGGGCTGCGTTGCTGCCTTGTATCCGCTCCCTATCAGTGGTCGATGGTGCAGGGCATTGCCCACACGACGAAGCTCCTGAAGAGGTCAATCCGCTGCTGCTCAGAATCATTCAGCAAGCCGCATAGGCCTCAACCGTTTCACTCAACTGGCGCAAACCATTGAGTCCATGGCGCTCCAGATTGCGAACACGATCACGACTGATGTCGAGGATGCGGCCAATCCCGGTGAGGTTCATCGGCTCGCCTCCGTCGATTCCATAACGCATCCGCAGCACACGACCCTGCAGCTCGGGCAACTTTTCTAGCAAGCTACGTAAATCGCCTTTCATGCAATCCACTTCCACCTTCTCACTCGGTAACTCCTCTTCCCCGGCAAGCAACTCAAGCAACTCCGTTTCATCCCCATCTCCCACCTTCATCTCCAAACTCATCGGCTGACGGGCACGGCACATCAGATCCTTCACCTCCTCCTCGGGCAACTCCACAAACTCTGCAAGTTCGCTCACTGTTGGCGTGCGTCCCATCTCCTGACTTAACTCTCGCTGGCCTTTCTTGAGCTTGTTGAGCATCTCCGTGATGTGGATCGGCAGACGGATCGTCCGGCTCTTCTCCGCAATCGCACGCGTGATCCCCTGACGAATCCACCAATACGCATAGGTCGAAAACTTGTAGCCACGGGTTGGGTCGAACTTCTCCACTCCCCTCA
>NZ_LVHK01000025.1:0-46694 GCF_001631965.1 Prochlorococcus sp. MIT 1303 | reverse complement strand
ATCGCTGCGCAGAGATCAGCCTTGTGCATCTGCAGTGATTCGCAAACTAGTGAATAGGTGTCGCGGAAGCTATAGGGCCTCAGCCATTCGCCTTGCTCGGCTTTCTGTTTCACCAGCTCCTGCCAATAGGGCAAACGGCGCAGGGTTTTTCCCAGGTTGGCGCCACTGATTTCCATGGGATTGCCATCGGTGCCGATCGGTAGCTTCAGATCACAGCGCTGGATTTGACCCACAAGCTCAAAGGTCTGGCCGGCCACCGGGACGGCCTCAAGCCAGCGGGGCTCGTTTGATCTCTTCACGCCACGGGTTGTGTAGACCTTGCCCTCGCGGCAAAAGAGCTGAGGTTCACCATCGGCATTGGTTCGAACAATCAGGCAGTTCACTTCCCACATCCGTAGGCCAAACACCCGCAGCAGTCTGGCCACATTCGCTCAACCTTCTTCTAGGAGCTCGAATAGCTGCAAGCATTCAGCATCAGATAAGGTCGCCTTGATTCTCCTTTGAGCTGAGCTGCCGCGGAGTTTTTCGTATTCACTTGGGCTGATCAACTAGCACTGGGATTGAACGTTTAAAAAGTAATCTCATTATCTCGGATGTTTTTGGTTGCAGCTATCAGGCCAAATCAACTGCAGGAATGAATAAAGAGCGAGGTGTTTCTCCTTTAAAAGCCCTGCCTTATGCAGCGGGAGTAATAGGACTGTCTGGTTAGCACCAATGACTCACCAAGCATCCAGATCTAGACCTAAAGAAAGCCACTACAACCCCCTTGGGCTCGAGGGGGCCTGGGCGGGATTTCCCGGATGAGGTGGCTTAGGGGCCCTACTTTCTCGGGCCCCGCAAACGATTGAAAACCAATCAAGCGATAGCCCACCTCCTAGGCGTATTGGTTGCCTAATGAGCTATCCATTGAGTAATTGTTGTATGGAATTAACAAAATCATGCAATTAGTCCCTGCGACATTTCTTAGCCTTGGGATGGCTTTGATCGGCACTAGTTATCCGACTATTGCATTCGCTGGGCCTCAGCCATATCGGGAATGCCTCATCGCGAGTGCCGATGTGCCTGAAATTGGGCATGGACTACTTCAGGGATATTTAAACAAGGAGGATCGGCCGGA
Organism: Prochlorococcus sp. MIT 1303; assembly: GCF_001631965.1. Classification (NCBI taxonomy): domain Bacteria; kingdom Bacillati; phylum Cyanobacteriota; class Cyanophyceae; order Synechococcales; family Prochlorococcaceae; genus Prochlorococcus; species Prochlorococcus sp. MIT 1303. Next base: position 45,577 of record NZ_LVHK01000025.1, on the reverse strand, counting down.
TAGTTTGCAGTTGCTGCCTGCACCGCCAACGCTTGGCAATTCTGATCACGCTCTAGACAACACAATCTCTCAGAGAAGCTTCTCGCTCCCTGGGACACCCCGTTGGAATCTTGCGGCTATTGATGCTGATTTGAATTTTCCTGGGGCAGCCGGCACCTTTTCCTGCGCAATAGGTATCTCCATTAATGAAGAAGCAACGCCGAGGCTCTACATGCTTTTACGCCGGAGCCTTACTGATGCGGGTTTGTCCACTTATGCAGCCAAGAATAACTACAACCGCCGCAGACCCTTCTTGGTGAATAAGAAGATGATCTGCTCACCTCAGGACACCGCAGAGCTGACGACAGATCCCTCCTATCCATCAGGTCACACTGCCATTGGCTGGGCCTGGGCTCTGATCCTCAGTGAAATGGTTCCAGAGCGCCGTGACCAAATTCTTGCCAGAGGACTGGCCTTCGGGGAGAGCCGCCATCTGTGCAATGTGCACTGGTATAGCGATGTGGTCAACGGTCAACTGATGGGCGCAGCCTCTGTAGCGCTGCTTCATGCCAATGCCGACTTCCGTTCTGATTTCGCAGCTGCGAAAGCTGAGGTTTCAGAAGCTCGTTCAAGGGGATTACAACCAAATCGTGATTGCAGCGTTGAGGCTGCAGCGCTGGCCCAGGACACCATGCGTTAGCCCATATTGAGCGTCCAGCCTCCAGCCAGCCCGCTCTCTTCCCCTGGATGTGTGGCCAGGGATTACTAGCTGAGTTGATGTTTTCCTGGTGGGGCGCTCCCTTGCAATTGACTTCATGCCTCTGAGACACCCCCTCTTTCATCGAACGATTCAGGCGCTGTTTTGGGATGCAAAAGAGGCGGGGTTTGTGCACCCCACACTGGAAAATATCGACAGCTTTAGAGAAGAGCTTTTAAGAGAGCTGGAGGAAGGGATCAAGCCGATCATTGAAGAGCGTTGCTATCGGGATCCCACAGTCGAAAGATCAGAAGAAGATTCTCAAATTCCTCAGTGTTAAGACCCCTCCTATCGGTATCCCCAGGAATGGCCAACAGAAGGGTGATCACGTGCTGCCCTTGTTGGCCAGTGAAGCCACGCCTGAGAGCAGGGCTTTTCTTATTTACTTTTTCTCTCTGAGGCGGTGACGACTTTTTGTTTTCATCCATTACCGCTATCCATAAGTTGACGCAACTTCTTTAAAAACGCAGTGACCTGGCTCAATGCCATCGATGAGTTCGAACACAGACTGATCAAAGACATGCTTAGCTTTTGATAAGCAGAGCAAACAACTGACATGGAGAAGGGCACCCGCGTTGGATGCCCTCAAGTCCAGGACTCATTCTCAGGGTTTCTACGTCCTCGGACTCCTGATCTAGGTCTAAGCAAGCAGGAACAAGGCGTCAGCAGGGATAAATGCTTGTCTGTATCGGCCAGCTTCTCATCAGTCCGGCGTTTTGGCTGCTTGCTGGAAATGGATAAGCATCCATGCTCATGGTCGCCCCTAAAGAACTCTGTATTGTTCGCAAGTTGAGAGCGCTAACCGCAGGTTGCTTCATGCACTCCAAACAGTATTTTCACTTTGGATAAGAACACAGCCATACGAGAGGCACAGTTGCGTCGTATTGAGGCTTCTCTCGTTGCAATGCACCAAGCTGAGCAGGCTTTGAAAAAGGAAAAGCGCAGTGAGCTCTGCCAGCCAACCCACTGGAATTAGTGTCTTGAGCTGAATCGTCTTCAATACAGCAACGCCAAGGGAACAGCTAGTGACGGCTGAGGAACTGACACGGTCAACTGGCACAGTGACAGTTGCGATCGTTATGGTTAATTTGTGAGGAGGACTTCTCCTCGGAGTGGAAACAAGGAAACACGCCCAAAGAGAAGTCATGAAACCCTGCCTTTGGCGGGGTTTCTTTTTGCCCTTACATCTAGAGCTCTGAGCCCGACGAACAATGGCGCCAGGCATTTTTGCAGAGGGAGTAAGAGAACTGTCTGGTTAGCACCAATGACTCCCCAATCATCCAGATCTAGACCTAAAGAAAGCCACTACAACCCCCTTGGGCTCGAGGGGACCTGGGCGGGATTCCCGGATGAGGTGGCTTAGGGGCCCTACTTTCTCGGGCCCCGCAAACAATTGGCAACCCATCAAGCGATAGCCCACCTCCTAGCCTGATTGGCTGAACAGCGATAGCGATCTGCGATCTGTTGTCAGGTGTATCCCATGCATCGATAGCACTCAAGCGACGCTTGGCGAGGGTTGAGAACGCATCACCTCAATGAGGGGATCTGGTTTCATTTGACTTTTGTAGTTTCAGCATTCACCTTTGAATAGAGGTCTGACTTTGCATCCGGTGTCAAGGTTGCATAGATATAGCTACTCAGGTGCATCTCAAGCGCGTGCCCCTATTGCTTGGGCAATGTTCGCTATCGGGTAGCCCTGCTGAATGAGATGTTTGGGCGTAGCGATAACGAAAGGCATTGGCCGTCAGAACTTCACCTTGATGTTTTGCTTCTTCCCTTAACAGTTGCCATAGTTTTCAACGTTTTAGGTAAGTGGTGAATGACTTTGCATCATGCCCATCCTCCCTAACGGTGGTTATCTCTCCCCTGCTGCGAATCTTGTTTGAAGGTTCCACTTTGTCTTGTTGTCAGCCATATCTCTGAAATGTAATGCATTCAATCGACGGGCTTCAAGTAGACACCTCTTTGCAGGAATAATTAAAAGCAGATGGTGCAGATCAAGTTGCTATTACCAAAGCTGCCGGACTAGCGATTACCTCGAAGACTGAACTACTGATTGTCAAAACCTGTCTGATGAGGATCTAGAAGGATTGGCTGGGGAGGTGGTTGTGGCTGGTGCAATATTAAGGCAGCCTAGGATGGCAGCAACCGATCCACTAACTAGCTCATGTTATATTCCCCAATCATCTTGTAGTTACAGGGTAATTTTAGCATCTAAATAGACACTTCAAGCTCTCAAAAGTAATCCGATGCTTGGCACACTAAACTTAAGGCAACCACTAAAGATTTAATCAATGTCACAAGAACAACTCAAGGTATTCATCGCCAAGGTCAAAGGCGAAAAATCAATCCAAGACAAGCTAATTCATGGTGGTTTTCAGAGAAATTAGAAATATGAAATGGATATTCCTGCCAAGTTCCTTACATTTATTATCCTTTCTGCATGCTTAGGAGGCTGTCAATACTTGATATCTCCCGACAAGATGGCGGAGAGCATAGAAGCAGATGAGAGGTGTTATGAGTGGAAGGAAGAAACCACGAGAGAGACTGAGAGGCTTAGGATGAAATATACCCTGTTTAACAGAGAATGTAACTTGAATGAAGATGAGACAATGATCTTAGGTTATCAAGGAGAATATGAAACAGGCGATAATAAGCAGGGCAACGCAATAAGAGTGAACTGGAAGGTAGTCAAGAGCTTTGATCTGAAGAAGTAGAGCTTTCCTTCCAGTAAGTTGGGGATAATTTATTGATAACATTAAGTCGCATTCATGCAACAATGCTTGATGTTGACAAAGATGGGCCTTCGACTTAAAAGCAGTCAATAGTAAGCATTGCTGCTGATCATGTAGTTAATATTACCAAAGAGCATAAGCAAGATTTCAAAATAAATATGCTGAAGTAAGCTCAACCTTCAGGATAGGAGTAGAAGGCTTGGCTGGATCAAATTGTGGAGGTAGCAGCTACTTAAAGGTAAGATTTGAAGATAGGATTTTGCTACAACTAACTATTTCCACCAAATTTAAAAATAAGGCCTTTTAGGATCCATTGATCAAACAGTATCCTTGATTCATCCCTATTGCGAACTCTCAGCTGAAGGGCCGATCACAATCCAAAGCAGCAATAAGGCCCCAATGAACGGAATCAGAGCGATAAATATCCATTGCCACTGACGGCCGGTATCGCGTATTCGACGAACCTGCATGGCAACTCCAGGAACGATGCTTGCAACAGCAAAAAGCGCGTAAATCGAGTAAAAGCCTTCTTGCAGCTGGGCGAGAACAAGACCGAGCAGAATATTGACGAGAACAATGGTCCACTAGTCACTGCGCTTGGTTCGACCCTTGAAGTCAAAACCCTGAGTCCAGAACGTGCTGTAGCGATCGAAAACTGACACTATTTAAAGTCAAAATATGAATCAATTGTAGACCCTTCCACTCTCTACTCACTCATGCAACCACTGATTAAAATTTTTCCATAAAATCATTTACCTTTATTAGACTCCGACCCTTTACGTTCCCATGGTAGAAAAATCCGCAGTTAAGAAAGTAAGCCTGTTTAGAAGCGTGTAATGAATGAATGGATTTTAATTTTGCTTAGCATGATGAAATAGGTTGCTACCTAGATCATTTGATGAATATATAGCTCATCCTGAGATTGCATTGTATGCGTGTGATTGCATTGCAGAAATAATCTGACACTACCAGCAGAACGAAAATCTGTAAGTACGAACTCTATAGTAACCATCAAGTCAGCTAAAGCCTTGATTAGCTTAGGAGGCCTCAATCTATACCGATAAAATCTTTCTGAGAAAGAGATCGAGGCTAGCTGGCGGTGTCGTTAGTGGTGAACCTCCAAGACCTGTTGTGCCTGAGGGTACCCAGTTTGCAATTAAACTATTGCAATAAATTTTATTTAATCGTTCAAAGGTGTGGAGGTAATGATTTGCCTTGTCTTTGTTAAATGCTAACCCGATTTAAATCCAGGCTTCCGAGGAGCAGTAAAAAATTCTTAAATACCTCAGGCTGTTATTTTCATATCAGGGGATGGATAAAAGCTTCTTTCATCGACAAAAAGATGGCAAGATTTTGATATGATGCTCAGTCACAATTTGAGGTGAAACTCTGTAAGTGGGATGACGCTCAGTGTTGTGAACTTAGGCAATCAGTTTGCTGCCCTTGAGGTTGTTATCAATAAAGAGATACGCTATTTAAGGGATGTTAGTATTCCCTTGACTTGTTAATATATAGCTTCTTAATCTTGAGCTGATTCATTGACTTAGCTGTCTGTGTCTTAGTGGTATGCGACCGCGAACAAAGGCGTTGCGACACCTAATGCCTGAAAATGTTCCTACTGTTTGATTAATTGCTGTTGGAATCTGAGACAAGACAAGGCATCCGAGTAAAATAACGACCCATTTTTGATAGGTAGTCAATGAGATAAAGCCTTTGCTTATCCTCTTTGGGAAGTTGGTTCTGTTGGTATTCATTGGTTGAAATCTTGTGTTGGTAATTGCTTGTTGATCATAGGATTGCTAACTACTTTCCCAGAGCATAAGAAGCAAGGTCATTGTTTAAGGGTTTTTTGCTCAGTTTTGATGGGTTTAACTATGTTCAGCAAAGCAGCAGCAAAACCAAGAACAACTGTGGAGCTTTTTACAGCACCTTCGTTAGCAGGCCATCTCGGGGTTTAGGGCTAGGCAGCATTTGCAGAGTGAGGTCTTGGTCAGGGATCAAGTGAAGTCGCAACTGGTGAAACAAGCCGACCACCATCAAACGTATTTCAAGTTCCGCTAGTGGTTTGCCTAGGCATACTCGCTCTCCTCCCCCAAAAGGCAGCAGGGTTGCTGAACAGCCATCATCTAGGTGGCGCTGGGGACGAAAGGCTTCCAGATCGCCAGCACCATGACGGTTAGAAGCTGCCAGAGCAACCTGTACCACACGGTTTTTTGGCACCTCCACACCGTCGATTACCAAGGCGCACTTAGTGCGGCGAAAAAAACCTCCCACCGCTGGCGTGAGTCGCATGACCTCAGAAACGACCGCATCAAGTTTTGGTGCGTTGACCTGGTCGTAGGCAGTGGTGGCCTGCTCGGGTGCTGGAGGCCAGTCAAGTCCATCGATTTCCTCTCGCAGCCACGTTTCCACTTGCGGGTTGAGAAGGAGCTCCCGCATCAGACAGCTGAGCGAAGAAGCCGTGGTCTCGTAGCCCGCGAACAGAAGAAGCAGAAGCTGCTCAACCACGTCTTCGTCCGTTAAAGGAATACCTGCTTCATCGAGACCTCCCGCAAGCAGATCAAGACCACCGTTGCCATTGGAGGCTTTTAAAAGTACCTTCTGAAGCCTCTTCAACAACCGTTCCCGTGCCTTAAGCGCTTTAGCAAAGGAGCTACCTGGAAGAGCTATCGGTATTGAGAAGAGGGCTCTGGTCCAGATCTCGAAATCAACGAACAACTCATCACGATCAGTACCCTCCAATCCGAGAACCGTCGTGGCGATTACCGAGAAAGCGAAACGACGCATTCTCTCTGCGAGAGGCAGAGCTGTTGTTGCAGCTTGCAGTTCGTCGGCAAGATCCTTAACCATGCTGATGATGCCAGCGCTGTAGCGCTGTAGTGCTGAGGCCGAGAACAATTGGCCTATCACCCTTCGGCGTGCTCGATGGGAGGCTCCGTTGCGGTTAGCCAGCGAATGGCTGCCCAATAGCTGCCGAACACTCTCCGGCCACCAACCTTCTACTGCGTTGGGTTGAGCTAGGAGATCACTTATCGCTTGCCCGCCCTGAATGAACACCATTGGCTGTCCGAGCAGTGATGTTTCAAAAACATTCCCGTGACGCTTAAAGCGCTTCTGTGCGAAGGCTGGATCGCGAAAAAATGCAAACGCTTCAAGTACCCCACTCAGGGCAGCTGTATTGGGAAGAGGGCGAAGCTTGGCATCATCAGAATTCGCCATGACATTTGCTATCCAACAGCAAAGCTAATCGGGCGGTAGAGCGAACCTTGAAGAATCGATGAAAAACCCTGAAGCCAAAAAGGGTCTCAATACTCTTCTATGCATATACAACTCGTCCCAATGATAAAAACAGCAGACCCTTGGCATGAAGAAGGGCACCCGCTTTGGATGCCCTCAAGTCCAGGACTCATTTTCAGCGTATCTGCGTCCTCAGACTCCTCATTCAAATTGAACCAGGTTTGAATTAGAGGCGCAGGAGGAATAACTGCTCCTTTTCAGTTGCCTCCATTGCAGAAGCGAACAGCCTCAGCATTGCTCCTGCCTGTGGCGATGGTTTCCTCTACGCAGCCGTTGAATACCTTGCTTTCTTGTTTGATGGAGCAGACACCCAGAGCAATTGCAGCAAGGGAGATTGCGGAGACAACGGTGGCGGTGATCTGAATGACGCCATAAGCAAGCATTGAGCTCTTTTTGCTGATGCAGTCCTTTTTGGTCGTGGTCTCTTCAGTCATGGATAAGGAAATGACTGCAAATATCCTATGCAGATCAATTACTTAAATATGGGATACATAAGGCAGTAATAACCACACTCATGGGCTTTTTAATCAGCATGGAGGCTTAGACAGCACCGCAAGTCTCAACTTTTAACAAATCTCCTCACCTCAGAACATTGATCAATTGCTAGGCATCAACTACTCGTTTTCAACTATATCTATGCCTAATATTATTTGTTTTTACCGATGGCTAGATGCCTGTTTGGACAGTTAGTTTGACCACCTCTGGTAACCAGTTCCTCAAGGAGGTAGCTTTCATCAGGTGTTGTCTCCAGAGAAGCTGATTAGGCTTGAGACACATATATCAATGGTGCTTTGGCTGGATGCCAGGCTCGATTCAACACAATAAGCTCGCTCTGGCAGGCCAAGCCTCAAAGACATAAGCAAAGGATTGCAGGGTGGTTATAAGGCTTCTAGTAAACCCTCTGCATCGTTAATAGACTTTGGAGATTTATACGTTTTCGTTGAAAAGCTTTTGGCTTTAGATATGCTACTGGAGAATTGGGACGATGGATCAATTGCCAGAGGTGTCTCCCGGCGTAGTAGAAACAATTATGGCCTTAATGATAAGTGCTTGGATTTTCCTATTGCTAATGCCGACCGATCACAATGAGGACTAGTGATTGGGGGGATTGTTTATTTAATCCAATTTTCAGGGTCTTCAACTTCATCATTGCTGATTGTTCCCTTTTGTTAGGCTTTTTTGTTTTGTATTGAACTGGCGGATGAGGCCTTTGGGTCAATTAAGGCAGGGCTTTTGGCTTTTGTTTTTTCTTCTTGCTTCCCGTGGTATCCGATTAGGTATGCCTGTATTTATATTAATAGTGAGTTATGTTTAGGATTAATCTTCTGGCTTGTGATCGAGATGGCCTTTACAGTCCAATGACAGTCTGCTGTCATTAACTTGCATTCAAGCTCCGCAGTGATAGTGGCATGTGAGATAATAATTATCAGTTTAAACTTTGATGATGCAGTGGTTGAGAGGGAGGTATTGAAAGGCTAAGAGATTGAGGATTGGTTTGCAGATTGTGATGACCACTCTCAGCATTTCAAAAGTCTCAAAGCCATTTGTTACTGGTTTTCAATGCTGGCTTCGATAAAGTTTAGTCTTCAGCTCTTGGTCGATAGTGGTTTACATTTATTGCAGTTGTTTATATTCAACTCACCCTTCGGGCTTGTCAATTTTTTTTGGAAGCTATCTAGCTTTTCTGCAACACCTGAAGGGCTCGTCGTGGACCCTACTATTCCGATTGCGTGGTGTTGAAGAGAGAGCTTGAATAATAGACACAACATTGGCTACCGTTTGCTGATGGACCCTACGCCAACCACGCAGTTCATCACCTACTGCGCTGAGCAAGAGTTTGGAGAAGATGCTGAAGTTACAAGAGTTAGAGACGAACAAGGTAGAGGACCTTGCAGGGACAACAAGTACCTCATCGTTAGTGCTGAGAAAAACTTCTATGAGTTCAAAGGGCTGGTTAACATCAATGGCATCACATTCGGATTCAAGGCCAAAACATTCAAAGCTAAGAAGCCCGAGTGGTCCTTCACGCCAGAGGCCCTTCTTAAAGAGCAGAAGAGCTCCACATAGGTTCCTCCAAGCAGCAATGATGGAATGGACCAAGGGGATCCCGAGCCTTTAGCCACCGTTGCAAAAGCGAGTCGCCCTGGGAATATCGTATTCCTTGTAACTGTGCCTCTCAATAATGCAATAAACCCTGAGAATTGCCTCAGTTGCAATTGGAACTTGGGTTAGGGCGAGCAGGGCCAATGCCAGTCCCGTGCCAGGTGCATGGATGTTTGCGGTAAACCAAGGTTTTTTTGTCACGGAGCTCTGCGGCTAGAGACGCTTCAAGAGGAAGCAACTCTGCCTCATAGATTGGCTTTACGCTTATCCAAGTTTGAAATGCTGGGTGAGGTGGCGGTGGTAAACCTTCGGCTGCGCTTCCAACACGCAAACCTTAGAGGTGCTAGAGGGACGCCTATGAATGGAATTACCGCTTAATTTTTAGCCTTTAGGCATCGGCGCTTAGGTGAAGACGGCAGCATTAAATCAGTTCACTAAGGGCTTCCTCTGGCCAGCATTCCTTGGGAATGTCTCGAAGCATTTTGAAGTCGTCGAAGTCAAAACCTGGGCTAACACAGCAGCTCACTAAGGTATAGGAACCTTGGCTGCAAGCAGCTTGCCAAAATCCTGCGGGGATCATTTGCATTGGCTGTGCTGTATCCAGCTTTAATCTGACTAGCTCATTGCTATTTGGATCTAGTCGCCAAAGAGAGAGGGGTGCTCCCTGAAGGTGAATCCAGATTTCATCTGCACCATCGACACAATGCCAACAACTTTTATCATCCTTGCCTAAGAGAAAAATGATCCCTGTGATGGCATTGCGTTGATGACCATCACTTCGTTTTACGGTAAGACCACTTCGGATGACTTCCCGGTACCAGCCTCCCTCCGGATGTGGGGATAACTGGAATTGGTCAATTAGCGTCAAGATGCTGTTGTCTTTCAATTGATCCAAGAGATTGCTAGCATGTCCTCAGAATAGGCAGAGTGTTCTTGGCGGGAGGAGGTGTAGGCGTTTTTATTTATTTGCTTCAGTCATTTGACTGGTCTCAATAAGAATGAGGGTGTTGGCCTGTGTGATGAAGTAAATACATTCTTACGGAATCAGTTTGATATTAGGGCCCTTTGTCGTAGGGTTGATTGATAATGATGAGAAGAATTTGCTCAAGAGAACTTGCTCGATGAATAGCGGTAAAGATGTACCTTCAGAATTCAGTCATGAAGTGAATAAGGAATCCTTCAGAAGGTTTTGCATGGGCAAGGGTGATCGTGTAGCATTTGAACAGTCGGAAATTTATGATGACTGATCAAAAGCGCGATGCGGAGTCGCCCTTGGCAAGATTCATTAATTGGATCAAAGGAGTAATGGGAGGGATGGGAACAGCAGTTGTGTCTGAGAAGAGTAAAAACGTACCTCCCAATATTGGCGCCCAACCATTTAAGGATAAGCCAAAGAAAGGAATTTTATGAACCGATGAGAAGTCATTAAAATATTGCTGATATTCGAAGAAATAATCTTGGATTTGTCCGTATTAAACTTTGTGGACAATGAGAGATTTAGGATGGGAGATTTAAACAGTAAATACTCTCTCCTGAGGAATAACTTTTTGATTTCACTTAGACATGGAGAATTTAGAATTAGAAGAATCCAGCTTTGCCAGATTTTTGCTATCAAGAGATCCTTATAAGATCTTCATCGGATATTGGCAAGGTACTTCTCATCATCCTTGCCGCTTTCTTTGCAGACCCCGTACACACAGCAGAAGTTCTGTCTATTGAGGATGGCGACACAATCACTGTTATTGAAGCCACTCGAGCAATCAAAGTGCGTCTTGCTTGCATTGATGCTCCAGAAACCTCCCAGGCGTCCTATGGAAGATCAGCTCGACAAGCATTAAAGCATCTTTTACCTAATGGTTCTCAGGTCAGCTTACGAATCAAGGCAAACGATAGTTATGGCAGAACTGTCGCTGAAGTTTTTCACAACGGCAACAACATCAACAAACTCTTGATTAAGTCAGGTGATTCCTTTGTTTATTGGCAATACATCAACGGGTGTGATCGTCAGGACTATGCTCGTTAGAGACCATGGCTCGTTTACAAGGCTCTGGGGTGTAGTCTGTCCCAGGCGGGATCCAGCGACCATGGGATTACAGGCAAAGCAGGTAGACCAACATCCGCGGCAAATTCGTATTGTTGAATGAAACATTTGTCCTTAGGTTCCTCACAAGCACGTCTCATGCAGTTCACCCTTTAGGCGGAGATTATTCTGAGTGATGTAAGCTGCCATATGGATTGTTCTTGCATAAGTAGTTGTGGTCTTTGCTATTGGGATGAAGTTCAGCTGAATCTCCCGCTCACTTTTCAGCAAGAAACTCATGAAGTCATTCTCAAGAAAAGACTTCATTGCATGGCTAGACCGTATCGGGGAGAAGCAGGTTTTGTGATGAATAAATGACTGCATAGCTTGGGGATAGAGCTTTGATAGCATGTAATCTTTTTGCTAATCATCGTTTGTAGGTTTAATTGGCGAAATAATAGCAATAATGATCGCTCTATATTCCCAGACTTAAAAACTTTATCCGTTCACAACTCTAGCCACAAAGGAGAGCCTCGGCGATCCCTTTCCCGGTAGATAAGTAAGCTCCAGCAAAATAATGATGGGTGTGAATTATGCTAGTAATCACTCCATTTGAGTATCTAACTTATTGACAATGTAATCTTTTCAGCTTGGCAAGAGATATTTTAAAGTCAGATTATAAGTCAATGCTGCTGTGCTCTGTCTTGTCGCTAATTGGTGCATCACTCTGTTCTCAAAGCTCCATTGAAATAGAGTTTCATGCCTGGCATAAAATTGAATGAGATATTTTAGCTAAGTTAAAAATTAATGAGATCATATCTCAACTAAGTCTTGCTTAGGTGGTCAACTTAGAGATTGCCTAGTCAATGCACCTGGCGGATTCATGATCGAGGCTTCAGTCAACTGTGGTAACGCTAAAAAATATATTGCTAGGGCCTAAACCCTCCCCGAAGGTTCTCACTAGTAACCTCTACCTAAGACACGATGGAAATCCTTTAGGCCACCTTGAGGAGTCCTGAGGCAACCTTAAGCTCCTTTTCAGAGATGCCACGATCCTGAGCTTCTTCGATGACTTGATTGAGTTGATATCCGAAATCCAGGTAGTCGAGTTCAGAATGTTGATTGCTCAGTATTTCCATGATCTTGTCTTGGTACTCATAAGCCAGCTCCTCTTTTGTAAGCTTAGTGAGATCTTCGCTGTTGCCCGGAAGGACAGTCGCTTTAACGGTGTACATGGTGCATTATTTATAGAGATAAAATCTAGGCACTATCCTTAGCTTGGGCTAGATACAGTCAGCAGATCTAGATATAAAGGGAATCCAGCATGCTACTCATCTGAATCATGAGCAGCCTTTATCCCTTCTTGTGTGATCATCTGTTTTATTATAGTAATAAGGATATTACTTTTGTGATAACTTCTTCTTCTTCTTAAAGTGTGTCCAAAGACTCTGCAAGTTGGTTTTTCAAGCTTTTTGAAGCTGGGCACTCTCTAAAATGAGATCCTCCGGCGAATCTTCTTGCTGGAATCTCTGATTTCTATTAATGTTTATTCACTATGCTTGGGCGGTGCAAAGCAGCTGTTGGCTGAGCTCGCCAGTGCGCTAATGGAGGTTTTAGTAAGGCTGTTGCATCAGATCAACCTTTTGCTTTGATTGCTTGCGCCTGGGAGCTGAATAACTTGCTGGGACCTGAGAACAGTCCAGCTCTTTCAAGTATCTTTTCCGTTGTGCGCTGTCTAGTGGATCAACGTCCAAGTAGTAAGTGATCGTCTTTTTTTTGTTAGGCATGCATTAATCAAACCACTTTGACGATAGTTGTATCTTGAAAACCGAATAAAACGATCTAAGACGTAGTTCTTGCTACTCAATGCATAGTCAGAGTGTATGCCTAGTTACAGTTCCCATCACATCATATTTAAAACGTATCGAGGTCTAGGCAATAGAGGGAGAGGTGACCATTGCAGAATTAACGTTGATATAACCAACGATGGATCTGTTTTCTGCTGTCGTGAACTGGTTAAGTTAAGTTGGACAAGGCTAGCCAGCGACTATAAGTCAACAAGTTGGTCAGGACTTCTTCGTAAGCTTAATGGAGAAGAACAGAAGTTAAGCAAGCCTCAATCTAGGTTTGGCAGATAATCAAGACCCCCAGTTGGATGCCCTAAATGCAGGATCCTTTTTGGGCATCTGCTCGGGCGGAGATCTGAATGGCGTCAGACTAGGCAGGTTTAAAGCATCATTCCAGGAAACACTCCTTTTTCATGGCCTCTATGGGCGAGGCTACTGGGACAATTGGTTGAGCGGGGTATGGTGCGGCTTAGGATACCTGAGAAAAACATTGACTTTCCCCCCGCTCAGTGTCTGGTTAGGGCTTTTACTCATTGCGATTGGCGTGAGCGTGGGGATTGAGTTTCAGGTTCGAGTGGATTCAGATTCAGATTCAGATTCAGATTCAGATGAGTAGATACCACTGCCCTTTCTGCTCAAGTCGCTACCAGATTCATCAGCAACGGGCGGATGGTGTGATGGTCTGCGGCCAATGTGGTGACCCCTTAGTCAAGGTTCCATTCATTAGGCCGACTCAGATCGTTGGTTTAGTAGCCGCTGCAGCATTCATTGCCCCCTTGCTGCTGATGGTATTTGTATTCATCCAAGACCAGCAACGCCCTAAGTTGAAGCGTCCTTTGTCTACAATGGCAGTTGTTACTTCGACTACTTCTGTAGATATTTGCTCTAGCCGAAGTTGAATTCTTTTAAGTATCTCTTTTGTTTGGGGTGGTCTAGGGGGCAACTGTAAACTAGAAGATGTTCTTCTTGTTTTGATGTGCATGCATCAATGAAACAAGTTTGCGACTATTCATCTGTCGGATGCGCTAAGTATTGAGAAGCCGCCAACATTGATTAAGCTTTTTTCTACCTATGAATGTCACCTGCCTTGCTGAGCGGGTGCTCTTTCTGCTTCTATTTCTCTGCATTGTTCATTTCTTGGTGAATGGATCACTCCAGATCAGAATTCAGCCGTAAAGGGATATGGGATGGAGTTGATCAGTGTCCAGACCGTCAAAACTGATCAGCCGCGTCAGTTCGGTCGGTCTGCGTAGACGCCAGTAGTTGAAGGGGAAAAGGGCTAGAGCTCATACTCCTGCTCAAAACGCTCCAGTAGCCCCTTGTAGAGGGCCAGGGTCCCCTCTGTCTCCTCGCAGAAGCCCTTCAAGACATAGCTTTCTGAAAGGTGAGAGGCTGCGGCGTTGATCTGCTCGAAGCCAGATAAATATTCGCCCTGAGTCTCTTCATCGGCGATGTCGTAGATCATCGCCATCACCAGCTCCACTTTTCGCTGCGCAGCAGCGATCTCTGCTTCCATCTCCTTGTTGAGTTTGCGTCGCTTTCTCGGCATCTCTCCCTCTAGATCCAGCAAAGAGACTAAGGGAGTGGCAGTTTTTAAGAGGAACCTCTTTTCTCAGAGGTTGCTTCTAATAGGGATTGGTGTTGATCTAGAGATCAACCAACAAGCAAAAGACCAAACAATCAATTTTGCTCCGGATCCGAGCTCTCCGCAATCAGCATTAAGACTGATTGCCATCAATGACTGACAGGGCCACAGTGAGTCCATCGAACACGGAGGCGCCTAATTGGACGACACGCCACCTGAGTACGCAGAAGAAGCAAGCTGACTTCTGGCCCCTGCTCCAACAGTCTCAAAAAATCGTGGGCTAATCGTCTGGTGCGACAAAGTTTATTTGTGCGTCAAACCAGTCGATCCTCCTCTGCATCGTCCTAGGTGCCCTTAAAGGAGTTTTTACAGCCACACACCTGGACAAATGGCCCCAGGTGCCAATCCTCAGAAGCTTCGCTTAATCGCTAAACGACATTAAAAACCGACCTCCACTTTTTTAGAGGAGGTTGGTTTTTTTTATGAATAGAGGGAGCTTTTGTCTTATGCCATGACTTTGCAAGGGTTTCAAATGTGAACTGACATGGCCTGCACTTTTGTTAATTACCCATTGAAATTGGATTCAAAATCTGATTTTTGATAGATGGCTCTACTAATTTATTTGTGGGATGAAGTGCTTGCAAAAGCTGATCATCAATTTGGAAGATCAAAACCATGACTCATGTCTTCTAGCAACTTGGTTTTTATTCATATGTATTGAGTAAAATGTTGCAATGGTCTACTTGCATATCTCGACTCTGAGTTGCCCGTTTGCTTCTCTCCTTCATAAGTGCGTTAGCAAGTATCTGCAAATTTGTAACGAATTTGATTGAAGGTGGAGGTGGTAGAGGGCTACAAGGTGTGGAGTGATCCTTCCCAGTTGAGGATGAATGCGAGCGCAAAGCCAGCTAAAAGGCCAATCGCCCAGCCCAGCCAGAGTATCTGGTAGTTGCTCAACAGAAAGTGTTACTGAATTTCTAGATGGGGTTCTTCTGTCTAGGACGATTAGATCCATCAATCAGTCCTACCAGTGATAGCTTTGTGTGGATTTAGTTTGTGTGCAAAACCTTAGAGTTGGTTTCGTGCACAGTGATCAATTGTGAATGAATTCAGTCACAATTACTTATCGCGTTTATCAACACATGGGTTGGGGTTGGTTCTCTTGTCGAGATGGGACTGCGCTAAAATAACTCAACGAGCATTGCTATGAGGTTGTCAATTGCAACTTGAGGACTTCAATCAACACAAGTGATGCCATGCTTGCCATTGCAAATCTCCCGTGCAAGATCTCGACTTGGCTCAATCGGGCGAAAGTCATGATGGAAAACCCCCCTAACGAACAAAGAGAAGAGCCGTCGGTGCAGAAAGGCGGCGATAGATCTCCATTACATAAAGACAGGTCACTCAATCCGCGTCAATAGGTCAATGCACTGGGCAACTAGCTTGATCGGTCGTTGATCCAGTGCAGCATTGCATTAAAGGTATTCAACACCAACGTGATTGAGCTAGACCTAGCTTGCAACCTTGATTTCATTCGACTCAATCGATTTTTTCTAGCAAGATTTCGCATACACTGTAATCAAAATTAGGGGGTCTGCAGAGGTTGTTGACTCCTGATCCATCAATCGCCTGTCTCTTGATGCAGTCACTCAATTCCAAAGCTACTTAGAATTCGAATGAGATCCAAGTAGGTGTCTTCCTTGATGAGTTCCAATGCATAGAGAGCTTTGACAAAAGAAAAGAGCCGAACCAACTCAGAACTAGAAAATGTGATTAAAGTTGGCCAGTCAATTCCGGCGACAACTCTAGACTTTGTTCAAAGTTAAGCTAAGAACGAGGGCTTGAGAAAAGATATCTTTTTGGATGTAAATGGGTGCGCTAGATAAGTAGGCATTTCAAGTGAGTCTCAATCAATTGCCTGGTATGACTGATTCCATTTTTCAATAATTAAAAAATCAAAATATTTACAACCGTGTTCGACTCATTAGAGGGAATCGTTAATTCTTAGCGGTCTATTTGCATGTAAATTATATTATGACTTATTGTATTCTTACTGTCTGCTCTTTCGAGATCTCATATTCTTCTTTGCTGATCAAGCCTTGTTCATATAGCCGCTTTAGCTCTTCCAGCTTTTGAAAAGGTCGTTTGGCTCCAGTTGCAAAGAGCCACCATCGCACCAAATATTTTTCCGACCGCTCTGGTAAATGCGTTTCTGCTTTCTCATTCTTTGGTATTTTGGTTTTGGTGATGGCGTCGCCGTGAACCCAGTCTTTTATTTTTAGATTTAGACGAATCATTGAGGGATGCCATGGTCTACGCAACTCTCCTTGAGTAATGCCATTTTTCATCAGAATAGACATCGCTTCTCGTTTAGCTTGACGGATTCCCGATTTGTAGAGGAATGGTCCAGCAATATATGTAGTCAAATAGAAGACTATTTTCCATTGTTCTGAGGAAGGCCCTTGGCCTGAGACTCCGAAAGTATTGATACATGCTCCAATGATTAAGCATATAAGTGCTGTTCCTACAATCCCATAAATTATTGGGGTGATAGATCTTCTGGATATGGCGTAATATATCTGGACAAGAGGAACCCAAGCTGATGACATTGCATAACCCCAGCCAGTGTCTTGTTGACGCTTTCTGAAAGCTCGGATTTTTTGGGCTGAGATTGGATGGACCATTTAGCCTGTTCAAGAACTATTTAATAGCACAATAACATTCTTGTTCTTCTATATAGTGATGCAAGTCAAGAATAGTAGACTAGGTAGTAGATGCTGAATTGCAGTTACTGTTATTCATAAGGGGTAACTTTCTTTCGACTCTTTGCTCAATTATTAGCTGATCACTCCTCAACCCTTTGGCTGGCAATAAGTTTCTGGCTGTAAACATATATGCCAGTAGATGATTGTTGAGAGAACCAAATCACCGTTCTTGCATATGCAGCCTATTCAAGTAGTCATGGATGATGTTTGCATGAAGGCAATTCCCAATCAAGTCGTTGGTCAAAATCTGCCTTCTTTAGGGTTGATTCGCATCTTAACTTCTGAAGTTAGAATAGGAAAAACCTTGATTGACCTTACAAGCTTTTACATTGTGCAGTAATAAGTGATTTTGTTAGAGGGTTTGGATTTTATTTATCTTTTGCTTGCTAGCTGCATGCAACGTTTTGCGCTTGTAGCCTGAATGTTGCATGAAATAGTGAGATAATTTACTTGGCTTGTGTATCCCTTGGCTAATGCACGTGCTTGACCGCGATATTTTGTTGCCCTCTTATGATGTCTTAGTAGTTGGCGCTGGGATTGGTGGACTAACTGCAGCGGCACTTCTTGCTAAGCGTGGGTATAGGGTTTTGGTGGTAGAGCAGCATTATCTCCCTGGTGGATGCGCGAGTATCTTTCGCCGTCAAGGGTTTACATTTGATGTAGGAGCTTCTCTCTTTTTTGGGTTTGGAGAAAAAGGCTACAACCCACATCAATTTGTGATGAATGAGTTGGAGGAAGACATTACTCTTGTTCCGATGGATGAAACCTTCACCATCCATCTAGATCAGCAAACCAAAGTCTCCATGTATACACAACGGGAAAGATTTTGGGAAGAAATGTGTTCTTGTTTTCCACACCAATCAGAACAAATCAAAGCATTACTAAGGGAATTCGAATCTTTTTATCATGACTCATTGGATAGCTATGGAGGTCAGTTTTTTGCGCCAGCGGAAACGCCACCGCAGCACGGCATCAATTTGATGCTTACGCGCCCTTTGTATTTGGCAAGGTTGCTCAATTATCTGCTTTCAACTCAAGAGCAACTATTTCGCCGCTTTACGCGTGATCCGCAGATTCTAAAACTATTTACGCTTTTAAATCAAAATATGACCACTTGTGGATTGGATCAGACTCCCGCCATCGCCGGCCCAATGATCCACGTGGAATCTTACACAGGTGGTTGTTATTATGCTCAAGGTTCACCACAGATGCTGGCGAATAAACTAGAGAAAGCCATTCATAAATATGGTGGGCAGATCTTATATCGCAATCGCATTGACAAAATCTTAATTGAGAAGGGCAAGGCGATTGGCTGTAAACTTGAAAGTGGTCTTAAGATTAAAGCTCATACGGTAATCTCAAACACAACTATCTGGAATCTCTATGGTAAGTTGATCGATCCCCAGCATATCTCTCGCAGGAAAAGAAAGTGGGCAAAGAAATTTAGGCCAAGTTATAGTGTATTTGGTGTTTATCTAGGGGTTAAAGCAGAAGCTGTCCCTTCGACGATGAAACCCACCCAGATTTTACCTTATGAGGTCGAAGGTTCTTCAAGTTATCTGACAGTCTATGTAACGTCGATGTTGGATCCTGAAGCTTCTCCGCCAGGGACCCATACACTCTGCATATTTCTACCGGAATCTACTCCAGAGATCACAGTGCCAACAGATGGCAAAGATAAATATCATAGCCGTACATATCGAGATCAAAAGCAGAAAAAAGCATCCGCTATTATTGATTACTTAGAAAAGAATTATTTCCCAGAACTCAAAAAACATATCTTGGTTCAGGAAATAGCTACCCCACAGACGATTCAGCGCTATACCCTTAAAAGTCATGGATCTATTGGTGGACCACAGGTGAATATGAGCCAAAGCTATATGAGTCGCCTGGCTGCTCGCAGTGATTGGCAAGGACTTTATTGTGTAGGGGATTCCACCAGTCAAGGGATCGGCGTAGTTTCTGTGACTGTGTCCGCAATAAGTGCAGTCAATGCAATTTTAAAGGATCTTCGTCAACCTCAATATCTGCCATTAAAGCATTATCCTCAAAATTATGTTCATTTTGCTAAAGCCTCTCTATCTCAAGAGCAACACTCTGCGGATTTGTTCCCAGACAGTCAGATGATAAAAACTGTGCAATTAGAGCCCCGAGCTTGTCTGTCTCCGCGCTGCGTTCGTGCTGGTCCAGACAGTACTCATCAAGCCCATATCGCACGCCTTGTCGAAGCCGGTAATTGGCTAGGTGCTGCACAATCATTACGAGCCGTTAATCCACTTTCAGAAACAACCTCGTACCTTTCTCAATCAGACGATTTTTGTGGTCCTTCATGTTCGCAATTGTTATGTCCTGACGCTTCTATTCCCATTAAGTCATTAAATCGCTATGTGTGCGAGAAAGTCCCCAATTACATACCAGATGTATCTCCGGATAATGGTAAGCGAATTTCTATTGTTGGGGCTGGGCCTGCTGGTCTAACATGTGCTCACTATTTGGCGCGTTTAGGCTACCAAATAGATATCTACGAGAAGCAAAGCGAATCTGGAGGGATTTTGAAGTGGATTACTCTTGCAGCAAGGATTCCTCAGTCAGTATTGCATCGTGAAATATCAAACCTATTATTGCCTTCTATTAGGATTTATTTTGATCAATCTTTAGGTGAAGATATCACAATTGCTGAGCTTAGACTTCAATATGATGCAATCTTTTTAGCCTGTGGTCTGGGAGAGAAGCAAATTCAGCCTAAAGATATCGATCACGATTTTAACTTGATTCATGGTCTGAAGTTTTTAGACCAATTTACTCAAGAGCCAACTATTGTTAGAGAAAAGATATTGACAATAGTTGGTGCTACCTACCTTGCTACGGATATCTCAAAGTTGGTAATTCAAAATGGTGCAAAGAAGGTTTGTCTGATTGACGAGCTGGCTGAACTGCAATCGAAATCTCAGGCTAAGCGTTTAAAAGAAATGCAAGAACTTGGAATTGAGATCCACTCCAGAATAGATCCAATAGCTTTCTCAGAACTCTGTAGTTCTTCTCATCAGGTAATCATGGCAGGTTTGGAGCAACAGCGTATTCAGTCTGAATTAAGGGACCATCTAAGTACAAGCCTTGTGGTAGATATGGATGACTTTGTTGACTTAGAGACGCTTCAGGTTCAGGGTCAGGTCAATGTATTTGCGGGTGGAGATATCATTAGAGGCTCCATTAGTATGCAAGCATCAATTAGAGACGGTCGCAAGGCAGCAGTAGAAATCAATCATGCCTTAATGAAGAATCAATCTTGATTCATAGAATAGGCATTTGACACTTTGACTCATAGCATTATTGAAAATGGAGTATCTTGGATAGTTGAATCAACATGAACCGATACTTCAACTTGAATAATTCTTTGCGATCTATTGAAGTATATTTATTCTACCCACCGATATGGGCTTTATTAGTTTAATCATGCTTGAACGCCAAGATAGCGTTCCACGAGACGAGCAGGAGCTATTTCACTGGTGCATACGGATTGACTAAGAGGTTGAGTTGGATGTACAGCTCAAGCAGGGAGCAGAAGAAGAGCCTGATCATCGCAGATCATTTTTCATTCCCAATGGTTCAAGGGCTATGACACTTATTGTTGATAATGGTGAGATTATAAAGAAGATTTATTAATCACCGGATGGAGAAAAAATCTCAGTGAATTGGTGCTAGTTTTGGTATATTCTTATTGCTAATAATTCTTCTATAAATAATGTACGTTGGAATCATTTTTCTTCATGGCTGAAGAGATACTCCGACTTGCCTAAAGTCTTCTTTTGCTAGGCTAATCGCTATGATACATTATTCTTCGGGGTGCATTTTGCTGCTCGAGAGTATCTTTGGAGGAATCCTAGTTGAAAGCATCTATCATTGCCTGAAATAGTTTTATAATAGAAACCATAAGATGAATGCCTGGGTAAAGTGATTCTTCGGAATCGCTGGAGTATGCCTTTGCTATTAGTATGAAAGTACTGAGCCTTTCGCTATGTGATTTGGCTTTGATTTCGAGATCAGATTAAGCATTTTGCGGATGTTCTTGTGCTCAGCGACAACGTCTTTATTTTATATTCAATTAGTCTCGGTCTCGAACTGTCAATAAGACCTTGTTAGTGCAATAAAAAGCAGGCAAGGCGGCATTGGAAAGCGATTGAGGCTATACAGCAGTCTTCGATCACTGATGAACCACCTAAATGGTTTATTTTCTCTTGCTCAGCCGTTCTGGAATATGATGAGTATGAGGTAACTGCCCATGACTCATTTCACTCAAGTTTCAACAGCTCTGATCGTCGCCCTTGGCATGGTCTTCATGTCAAAGGTGGTCATGACACTTGTTGCTGACATCGCTTTGTTTGCAAGCCTCAAGAGCTTGATGGGCTTGATGGTGAGAGGTAGCTATGCGACAGGCCGTACCTTTGGCATCTTCTACTGGCGTTACCTGCATGGCCCGCTCCGTATTTTTCTGATCCAGCTCATGGTGCTTATGGTCACACTAGTCATCCTTGCCTTCGATGCTTGGAGGCATACCTGGGAGCATCGCCTTAAGGTAAGTGCCCCAGCTGTTGCCCGATTGACTCCCGCTCATTAATCTTTCATTGCATTTCCCTAAAACAAATGCATACCCCAGTTTTTTGCTTATCATTGATATTTCAAAGCACCGTTAGTCAACGTTGCTTTCTCCGTAAGCATTGCTTCAATTGCTTTTGGGAAATTTTGTTCGTAAAAGCAGGAACGTCAGAATATAGTCTGGCTTGCATGCTTTACGGAAGGGGATAGCTTCCAATTCAAAACCTCTGCGTAGAGCCGCTCAACAAGAAATGCGCTTAGTTCAGCTTAGTGATCCTCACCTTGTTGCCTTTAATGATCAATTGGTACGAGGTCATAATCCGCTTTTGAACTTACAGTATGCGTTGCAACAGGCAAGCTCTCATTCTCCGGATCTGCTGTTAATTACTGGAGATCTTTGCCATGACGAGAGCTGGTGTGGGTATGTTTTATTGCGTGATGAATTGCAGAGTCTGAATCCAGCAACAAAGGTTGCTGTTCTTCCTGGCAACCATGACAACACTTTTTTCATTAAGGCGGCCCTTGGACGCCATGCCTTTACAGCCCCCGCAGACTTGAATGTTGATGGTGTTCGTCTCATTCTTCTTAGTAGCCATGTTTCAGGTCAAATCGCGGGTCAACTTGGTCAATCACAACTGCAATGGCTTGATTCGCGCTTGTCAGATATTGAGCAATCTGGCAGGCCATTAGTGGTTGCATTGCATCATCCACCTTTGCCGATTGGCCATTCTTGGTTGGATCCCCTTGGTCTATTGGATGGTGAGGCGTTGATCCAGTTACTCACTCCTGTAGAAGAGTTATGCGCTGTGGTATTTGGGCATATCCATCAGCACTGGCAAGAGGTCTTCCCTGGGCGTAAGGATGTGTTATTGCTTGGTTGCCCTTCCACTCTTTGCAGCTTTGAGGCTGCACAGCCATGCCCTTTGGGACGAGAAGATGAACCTGGAGGACGTTTGATTGAGTTGGATGCAAGCGGAACGCTTTTTGAAATGCTTCTGCGATGGTCAAATCCTGATCTTGATAATGGTTATGTTACTCGATAACGAGAATAGAGTCGACGGCCTTATGTTGAGAGTTCGAATATATCTTTCTAAGACATCCACTAACCCTTAAGTCTCAATATAGCTATTGCTGTAGAGATCAAGTCTGTGATCCATTGATATGATGCGCGAATGCAACCGATTCTGCTTTGGCAGCGTGTAGACATAATTATAGATCGATTGATTCAAGAGAAGATTTCATCCAATCATCTATTAAGGCTTTCATCTATTAAAGAATAAGTTCTTCCTGTAGTGGTCTTTGGTTGAAGATGGTAATGCAAAGCCTTAGAGAAATAATCTTTGGAAGCACATGGCAGATGTAAATCAAGCTAGTATTGCCTCTCAGGCTTGACTAAGCTCATCATTAGCCCTCTATTTGATAAATGACTTGGCTAGAGATCCTCTAATTCTTTTTGATCAATGTAACCTATAAATGTTATTTTAAGACTCATCACGTTAGCCTCTTTGAAATGGCTACTTGCTTGCTTGATGATTTAGCTAATGATCCATCTATCTGCCGGCCGGAATAACTCGTTCTGAGATCCCAGAGCAATCAAGGCTGGTATATGTATCCGCGCCAGTTTTTGAATTCTTGCCTGTAGCTCTTGCACAGAGCGCTTTTTGTTCTTGCCTGTCAAGCAAGGCGTTAGTGAAGTCAGCCCCATCAATCAAAGCACCAGCGAATTCACTCTTCCTTAGATTCGCGTTGCGTAGGATACTTTCTGAGAGGTCGGCATTGTCAAAGCGAGTGGCGTATGCCAATACATCCTCTAAGTTTGTACCGTGGAGATTGGCATTCTTCAGAGTCGTTACACTGAATGTAGACCCTCGTAGATCAGCCTCGCTTAAATCATAGCCGGCAAGATCATACTTTACAAATTCAGCTGTCAAGGGTTTGCCATCTTCAACTGTGTCTAGAAATGGATACTTTTTGCTGAGAGCATCTAGATTCTTCCTAGTCTCTAACATAGATGGATCAGCTCCACCCTGATCGTTTTCCAGCATGCTTGGGTAAGTGGCATCAGCAGCCAACGGCAGGATCAGGTAAAGAGAAGCGGCAATAGGGATCAGTATCCCCAGTAGTAGAGATCGCAGGACTGACGACCGAATCTTCCGCATTGGCTTGCATCGTAGAACTATCTGTCGTCTATTAATATCTCATTGGAAGCAAATAATAGCTGTATTCAAGTTGCCAGTCTAGCGTAATATATCTACGGTTTAAGGTAACTCTTGCTACTTCTCGTGGCTGGTCTAGTTACTGCTTATTGTCTGATTTGACCAGTATCTTTTCTTTCCATTCCTTTTCTCCTTGAAGCTTGAATATGTTTTCTGGCCAGTGAATAGCCATTGGCTCTTTTCTATGCATTGGCAGAAATTATGATTACTTTATTTTTATGAAAAGTTATTTCATTGGAAAGTTAATTCTCCAAGACTGCCTCGGTTCGCATTTGATTGCTTTAGGCAATTCCAGAATCATGATTATTTTACTCTCAAGCCCTATCTTTACTAGTGGGCACTAATCCTCCCTCGGTTGTAAATTCTTGTTCTGAAGATATGAATTCTCTGTGTTGGAGGTATTTGCTAAATTGTCCAGATCGTGTTCTCTATTATAGATATTATTCTATGTCTTCATGCTGATGCCCTTGCGAAGCGTTGAGACAGTTTTTCTTGACAACGATGAATCTCTAATTCATTGTATTGCGGATATCCACTCTATCGATGTAAAGAAATAAGCAGATTTCGTCAAAATATTGCTAGCAAATGTGCATTAGTCTTTCGCCGTTATTCACGCAGCTTCTGTTGATTCTGATGATGAGGTGATGTTGATGATCACAGCTAATCCAATACATATAACAGTAAGAATGCCGCAAAGTTCTGTCCAGCCAAGCAGTCCCAATCGAGTCACTGCTAGAGGGGCTACAACGGTGATCACCCCACCAGAGAGAATGGGTTGCAGGATCAATTGTTTGATCGAAAACACAGGTAAGGCTTTTGTAAGGTTGCGGGGATCGGCCAGTCGAAGCAGCAAAAGGCCACTCGCAGCGACTCCAGTGGCCTGTCCGAACTCGGTGATCGAGCGCTCGAACCATTCCTCGCGCAGTGTGAATCTGGCCACAAAGAGCATGATCAATAGATTCCAGGCCAGCCCTGTTACAGACAACACAGTTAGTGGAAGCCAGTCGTGTTGCAGCAGCGGCAGATTCAGGCTTGCCATTGCAGTGGTGATCAGCAGGTCGGTGGCCAGGATGCCGATTTCACGTTGCAATAACTGTGATACCCATTGAGTTTGGCCCGAGACTTCCAGGGCTAGTCGGATCAGTAGTGAACCCCCTAGTGCAAGAGGAAAGACTGGGAAGACGTGAATGACTTGCCGGTAGAACTCCCCCAGCCAAGGGCCCAATAATCGCAAGCCTTCGAGCATCAACACGCCGCAAGCAACAGCGGCTCCAGCCAGGCCAAGATTTACGGCCAGCAGGCGAAGTTGTTGGCCAAAACTCGTTTCTTCTTCAACAGCTCCTGTGTCTCCGATTTCTGTGGGGCCATGGGGGGCAACCCATCCACGCCAACGGCCGAAAATCACCAGGACACTGCCCAGAAGGGTTGATGTGAGCAGGCCCACTGTTGCCATTGCCAGGCCAAGGTCTTGGCCCCCGGGAAAGCCGAGTTCGCGAAAGCTTTCACCCATAACGGCCGCTGCCCCATGGCCGCCCTCAAAACCCACTTCAATCAGGCAGCCCATGAGCGGATCAACCCCCAGCAAGGGAATCAACACCAGCAGGACCGCTAGTCCCCCCACTAGGTATTGACCAAAACCGAGCATCATTCCCAGCATGGCCTGGGATGCCACAGGCTCCCATAAGCCTTGACCTTTCGGGAGGGGGCGCCCGAGCATCAAGGTGGCGAAGACCAGGGTAAGCAACGCTGTTGGAACTTCAGTCCAGATGTCCGTTACGCTCAGTGGCAGCAGGGGTAGGGGGCCATAGGGCCCCAGCAGCAGGCCTGCTGTGCCGGCCAACAGGGCAATAGGCAGGCCTAGCCGCTCCAGTCGCAGGGCAGGCTCGAGCCTTCGCCCCAAGCTCAGCAACAAGGCCAGCACAGTCAGCAGACTTAGGGCCAGCCACAAATTGGTTGGCTGGGTGGCATGGAGCAGGCTTTGCAAGCCGTTAACCATGAGAGCCGTCTAGTGGCTTTAGATCAAAGCAGCGGTTCAGATGGTGTTTTGTGTGCTGGAGAACTTCGATATGTATTGCGCCATCTTGAAAGCCATGACTGTCGTATGCAAAGGCTTTTACTCTCAGCGCTCCTTGATGGCTTGCATGGCTGGAATCGAGAGCTTGTGTCTGCTCAGGCTTGAGTGTTGTGGCGCTTTTGTATGAGTGGATTGGCGGCGAGTGCTTCATTGCGGGGAGCCATTGGTGTTGCTGTGCTTTTTTTTGCTGGGCTAGTTTTCGATGCTGAATCCCCGCTGTTGGCTGAGGCGTTTGCAGTGAGTGGCTTGTCTTCTTTTAACCAATCAGGGTCAGGTAGAGCACTATGCAGGGCGCCCTGCAGCAGATGTCCAATGGCCATGCTCCTGTCTATAGCGTAAACATCGCAATAGTCATCGAGGCAACCCAAGACCTCCTCCTGAAGTGAGATCTCAATGCGCGTAGCTGTGTGACGATCGTTATGTGGAGTGCTCATCAGTTGTCATCTCGGTGTGTTTGTGCCGATTCTGATCGGCCAAGCTTGGGAAATGAGTAAGGGGAGGGTATCGCGAAGCGCTTGAGGGTCTATCGACTTGCAAGCTCCCAATCCAGGGATTGGTTATGGCATTGCCCAAAGAACAGGCATTTCTTTCAAGACAGATCACCTTGTGAACTCAGTAGGGTTGGGGTGGCTTTTTGGGATTGTTGTCTGAACGACGCATCCTGATCTGAAGCTGATGAGCTGTTGAGAGCAGCTTTGACAACCTGCTGGAGACCTTTGCCTCTTGGAAACAATCGAAGCCGACGTGGTGATCGTGGGTGGTGGCCCAGCTGGTTGCAGCTGCGCGCTTTACACATCGCGTGCCGATTTGAAAACAGTCATCCTTGATAAGAATCCTGATGTAGGCGCCTTGGCGATTACCCATCAGATCGCTAATTATCCAGGCGTTTCCAGCGAGATGAGTGGCGAAGCGCTACTGGCTTTGATGCGCGAGCAGGCCGTTTCCTTTGGCAGTGATTATCGTCGTGCCCAGGTTTTTGGTGTGGACGTGAATGGTGAATGGAAGACGGTGTATACCCCTGAAGGGACTTTTAAGGCAAGGGCGCTGGTTGTAGCGACTGGAGCTTTGGGGCGCCCAGCATCATTTAAGGGAGAGGCAGAGTACCTTGGCCGCGGCGTGAGCTATTGCGCTACCTGTGATGGTGCCTTTTATAAAGGACGTGAGGTGGCTGTTGTTGGGGCAAACAAAGAGGCAGTTGAGGAAGGACAGGTGCTGACCAAGTTCGCCTCGACAGTGCATTGGCTTACCACGAGTGACCCCAAGGAAGATGACGTGCACGCGCAAGCGTTGATGACTCAGCCAAATGTTCAACACTGGAGCCGCACAAGATTGATGTTGATCGAGGGAGATGATGCTGGCGTGACTGGCATCAAGTTGAAAAATCGGGCTCAGGAGACAGAGCAGGACTTGGCCGTTGAAGGTGTGTTTGTTTACATGAGTGGCTCTAAGCCAATCACTGATTTCTTAGGTGATCAGGTGGCTTTTAAAGAGGATGGAGGCGTCGTAGTAGATGACTTTATGGCCACAACAGTGGACGGGGTATGGGCTATTGGTGATATTCGTAACACCCCGTTTAAGCAGGCGGTGGTGGCTGCATCAGACGGATGTATTGCAGCAATGGCGATCGATCGATTCCTTAATAGCCGCAAGGGGATTCGTGTTGATTGGGTGCATTAGTGAGGACGCACCTTCGACCAGGCCTTGTCTTGCCGATCTTTCCTCCATAGCTGATCAATTGTTCGATCAGGAAATTGACTTTAAAGTTTGAAGAATGAGGTTTTGTGCAGAGTAAGATGAATGAGCAGTAATGCTTAAGGCGATTAATTTAATTGATTTACATGCTAGCTAAATATTAAATTATAACCCTGGCAATTTTGGCGATATAAATCCGGGTTTTAATATTTTCTTTTTAAGGCCACATTGCATTGCATACGCAAGGCATCTCTTGTGTGAGTATTTCTCGGCACTTGATGGCAACGTCTTGGTGTTCTTTTTGGGTTCCATGTGCGGAGCGCAGATCGATATAATGAAGCCAAGATCTAACGCTCCCTGCCATATAGATTTTCGTGGGAGTTGCTAGTGGAAGAACTTCTCTTGCGCATTCTTTTGCTACGCCAGCTGCAAGCATCTCTTGGTATAGGTCGCGACTTTGTTCAAACAATAAGTTCGCTTTTGAACTCAGTTTTGATACTGTCTCTTGATCAAGATCGTCGATGCTGCTTTGCCTATTTTTTATGTCTTGCCTGCGTAGTGAAGGCGGCTTAGCAAAGGCCATTGTTGAGACATCAGCATAGCGCTGACTAAATTCTTGAAAAGAGAAGCTTCGATGTCTGAGGATTTGCGCTGCTATTGCTCGGGTCGTTCCTATTTCCATAACTATATGGGCCATCTCGAAGGGACTCCAGTGACGATGTTTAATTAGATAGCGGATAAGCCTTTCGCTATCAGGATTGTCTTGATTTTGAGGATTAGAGACTCTCGCACAGTAAGCAATGATTTCTTCTGCCTTGGGCGTTACGGAGATTAAGGATACGGTGTTCATGAATCTGATGATTGGGAGATTGAATGGTTTGGGTATGTGATTGGCTGTTTTTTGGGATGGTGTTTATTGTTGGTCCTTATCCTTCGACTGAGAGCGAAATGGTTGTGCATCCAGCAGGATCATTCTTTGCAAGACTTCGGTATTCGTGAGAATGCTTGAGGCGGCTTGAATGGATTGATCCCTGACTCTTGACCTGCACTGCCATACAAAGATTTAGCAAATTTACTGGGTTGATGAGACCTGATCGAGGAAGTGTTAACAGCTTGCTGAGTTTACCTTATTCATTCAACTTGAATTTTGTTGGTAGTTGCAGAGAACTTTGCTGTGAAATAAATTCCTTGAAACGGAGCAAAAGCCAGTTGATATCTCAATAGAAAAGTGTTCGTCAGTGAAGCAAGTGACTAAAAAATAATTCATGTGCGGTAGTGTTGCATCTTCTTCAGGAATAGGCGATTGCTATAGGTATGTTGGCTTGCTCTTTTGTGGAGCTCTCGTTGTTGCAACGCCACAGCTGTCTAGATTTATGCAGGGGATTATTTGCAGATAATTCTCTGGAATCAAAACGAAGTTGTCTAATGATTTGCGATTGAATTCCAATATTAAGCTTAAGCTTAATATTGATTGGTACTCGCTTAATTGAGATTTTTTTAGGCTAGTCCTTTGTTCATTGGCGTCAAGAATCTGTTCATTATTCAGGGCTGGCAGGCATCTTGGTCCAGATTGCTAACTCCTCGATCGACTGCACCCCTTCACGTCGCTGTCCGTCTTCAAGGATCCAGGTGGGATAGGCCTGAATCTCGGCTTTTACGCAGGCTGCTGATTGTTCAGGCAGCTGTTTTGGTTTGCCACATTCCACATAGTTCAGGATCGTGCTCGCCTGCTGGCCGAACAGGTTTTTTTGGAAGAAACAAGCCGGACAGCTCCAGGAGCCGTAGAACACGGCTCCGATGGTGTTGAGATGACGAACCAAGGTCAGTTGTTCGCTGGTTGATGTTTTGAGAGGCTCCCCTAGGGTGCCCGCGCCATCGCCTGCTCGGGTTTTGGCAGCTTGCAGTGAGAGACTCAGCCCCATCGCTGTGAGTAGGGACAGCCATAACTTCAGGCCATGGTTGCCTTGGAGGATTTGTGGCCGAACCATGGAAGCTGAAGAGTGGGGTTTGGCAAACTTAATCACTCTCAAATCGTTCGGGCTTCCCTCCATGTAGCAAGGCGCAGGGTTACGGCGAAACTGGGACACTGAACAGATGTAGGGCCTCGCGCCAAATCAACGCCATGGCCGGCAGCGGCTACCGGGATTATTTCAAGGTTCTCGGAGTTGAGCGCAACGCCGATAGCGATGACATCAAGCGAGCATTCCGCAAGCTGGCGCGCCAGTACCACCCTGATGTGAATCCCGGAGATTCTACTGCTGAGGCGAAGTTCAAGGAGGTGAGTGAGGCATATGAGGTGCTTTCCGATCCGGATAAACGCAGTAAATATGAGCAGTTTGGCCGCTATTGGAATCAGGCCAGTGGCATGGGTGGTGGAGGTCCTGCCGGGGCTGGTTTTGAAGTTGACTTTGGTCGTTATGGGAATTTTGACGACTTCATTAATGACCTTTTGGGCCGTTTTGGTGGGCCTCAAGCTGCTGCTGGTTTTGGCGCTGGTTTCCCTGGTGGCGCAGGCTTTCCTAGAGGGAGCTCGCGTGCTCCGGTGAATCTTGATGCCGAAGCTACCTTGAAGGTGAGTTTTGCTGAAGCGTTTCGCGGTACCGAACGCACCCTTTCTGTGAATGAAGAACGAGTGCAGGTGCGCATTCCGCAGGGCATTAAACCTGGTTCGCGCTTACGCCTCAAGGGAAAGGGCAATCTTCAACCTGGTACTGGCCGGCGGGGTGATCTTTTCCTCAATATTGATGTACAAACCCATCCCTTATGGCGGTTGGATGGTGATCAGCTGCGGGCCGATTTGCCCGTTGCACTCGATGAGTTTGCACTGGGGGGTACGGCGACTGTGATGACTCCTGATGGGGAAGCTCAGGTGACCATTCCTGCAGGAACCTCGCCAGGCCGCAGTCTGCGGCTTAAAGGCAAAGGTTGGCCTTCGCCTGGGGGGCGCGGTGATTTGCTCTTGACCCTCAACCTGAAGTTACCGTCTGAATGGTCTGCTGATGAGCTGGAGTTGTTGAAACGGTTGCAGCAGTCCCGCAGTACTGACCCCCGTCAGGCGTGGCTTCAGATGGCTCCACTCTGAGGCGAGACTTACGCTCACGAGATTGTTATGCGGTTTTGATGGATCTCACTTATCGCCCTCGTCGGCTGCGTCGTACTCCTGCCCTGCGTTCCATGGTGCGGGAGCACAGCCTCACTGCTGCTGACTTTATCTATCCCTTGTTTGTCCATGAGGGAGCTGATGTGGAGCCGATCGGTGCCATGCCAGGAACCAATCGCTGGAGCCTGGATCGCTTAATGGGAGAAGTTCAACGGGCCTGGGGTCTGGGCATTCGTTGTGTGGTGCTTTTCCCGAAAGTCGCTGAGGGCCTCAAAACTGAAGATGGGGCGGAATGTTTCAGTGAGCATGGGTTGATTCCGCGGGCCATCACGCAGCTCAAGCATGAGCTGCCGGAAATGACAGTGATGACCGATGTGGCATTGGATCCCTATTCCTGTGATGGTCATGACGGCATCGTGAGCGCCGAGGGTGTGGTGCTGAACGACGAGACGATTGAACAACTCTGTCGTCAGGCTGTTGTTCAGGCTCGTGCTGGTGCTGACCTGATTGGACCCAGCGACATGATGGATGGTCGCGTCGGTGCCATCCGTGAAGCTCTTGACGACGAGGGTTTTGAGCATGTGGGGATTATTAGCTATACAGCGAAATACTCTTCGGCGTACTACGGCCCGTTTCGCGAGGCGCTTGATTCAGCCCCGCGCGTGGCTGGTGGTAAGCCAATTCCTAAAGACAAGAGCACGTATCAAATGGATCCAGCCAATGCTCGTGAGGCGATTACTGAGGCTCAACTCGATGAGCAGGAGGGTGCAGACATTCTCATGGTGAAGCCTGGCTTGGCCTATCTCGACATCATTCATCGTTTAAGCGAAGAATCGGAGTTACCCATCGCTGCTTACAACGTGAGTGGCGAGTATTCGATGGTGAAGGCTGCTGCTGAAAGGGGTTGGCTTGATGAGCGGGCGGTGGTCTTAGAAACCTTGTTGAGTTTCAAGCGAGCTGGTGCCGATTTGATCCTCACCTACCACGCTTGTGATGCAGCCGCTTGGTTACGGCAGGGATGATTGGCTTCTTTCAAGTTCAGTGGGGCGGAACAGCGTTGAAATGAGCGCTGTAGTCATGAGCTCTGAGGTCTCGACTGCTTCGCGTGCCTTTCAGGACACACTCAAACAGCTTGAATGGCCACGCTTATGTGAACACCTCGCTGGATTTGCCAGCACCTTGCAGGGCCGGCGTTATTGCCAGACTTTGTCGCTGCCTGCCGATTTGTCTGACAGCCGTTTGCGCTTGGCAGAAACTCTTGAGATCGGTGCTTTGGATGGTCTGATTGATGGAGGCCTCAGCTTTCAGGGTGTCCATGACCTTGGCAATATCCTGGCTCGCTGTACAAAAGGTGGTGTGGCTTCTGGGGAAGAGCTTTTAGCTGTTGCCGACACCCTTGCAGCAGCGCGCCGGTTGCGCCGCCAGATTAATGATCCAGAGCTTCGTCCCACGATCTCGGCGTTGTTGCTGGATGTCGCAACGATGCCGGAGCTGGAACGGCGACTCAAATTTGCATTGGAAGAGGGTGGTCGGGTGGCTGATCGCGTCAGCTCCAAGCTCGCTGGCTTGCGACGACAGTGGCAAGGTTTGCGTCAGGAACGTCGCGATTGCCTACAGGAGGTGATCAGGCGTCATGCGGCCATGTTGCAGGACACTGTGATCGCAGATCGCCATGGCCGGCCAGTGCTAGCGGTGAAGGCCGCTGCAGTGTCTCAACTCCCCGGCCTGGTCCACGACAGCTCAGCATCTGGCAGCACAGTCTTTGTTGAGCCTCAGGTTGTGATCACCCTGAGTAATCGTCTTGCTGAATTGGATGGTCGTATCCGAGAGCAGCAGCAGCTCGTCTTGGCCGAGTTGAGTGCGGCGGTGGCTGAGTCCGGCGTATCGATTAGGCGCCTGGGAGAGGTTCTGCTTCAACTCGACTTGGCTCTGGCTCGTGGCCGTTATGGTCAATGGCTTGGTGGGGTCCCCCCTACGTTGCATGCAGAGGCTGCAGCTCCTTTCAGCCTTCAGGAGCTGCGACATCCCTTGCTGGTTTGGCAGCATCGCCGTGAGCATGGCGATGCTGTGGTGCCGATCAGCGTTGAGGTCTCCTCCACCCTGAAAGTGGTCGCGATTACAGGACCCAACACCGGTGGAAAGACTGTCACGCTTAAGAGTGTTGGCCTGGCCTTGCTGATGGCTCGGGCGGGTCTCTTGTTGCCTTGCACAGGGAGTCCATCAATGCCCTGGTGTGCACAGGTGCTTGCTGATATCGGTGATGAACAGTCACTACAACAGAATCTCTCCACCTTTAGTGGCCATGTGAAGCGCATTGGCCGCATTTTTGAAGCCTTGATCGAGGGGCCTGGTCCAGCTTTGGTGCTTCTTGATGAGGTCGGGGCGGGGACTGATCCCAGTGAAGGGACGGCCCTGGCCACAGCCCTGCTGCGCACGCTTGCCGACCGGGCTCGTCTGACCATCGCGACAACTCATTTCGGCAAACTTAAGGCCCTCAAATATGGCGATTCTCGCTTTGAAAACGCTTCTGTGGCCTTTGATAGCGAGACGATGTTGCCCACCTATCGACTGCAATGGGGAATCCCTGGTCGCAGTAATGCCCTCAGCATCGCGATGCGGCTTGGCCTAGAGGACGCAGTGATTGCTCAGGCGCAAGAGCTGCTGGGACCTTGTGGTGATGGAGAGGTGAATGAGGTGATCCGTGGTCTTGAAGAGCAACGCAGCCTTCAACAGGCAGCTGCTGAAGATGCCGCGGCTCTGCTGGCACGTACGGAATTGCTGCATGAGGAACTTCTCAGTCGCTGGCAGAAGCAGCGCAAGCAATCTGCAGATTTGCAGGAACAAGGCCGCCAGAAGCTGGAGAGCTCTATTCGAGAGGGGCAGAAGGAAGTCCGTCAGTTGATTCGCCGGTTGCGGGAGGGTCGTGCCGATGGTGAGTCCGCACGACGTGCAGGTCAGCGCTTGCGTCGCATTCAGGCTGACCATCGGATTCAGCCTCAACGCAAACAGCACATTGGCTGGCGTCCTGAGGTAGGAGAGCGCATTCGGCTGTTGGCCCTTGGCAAGGCGGCAGAAGTGATTGCTATCTCTGAAGATGGCAAACAACTGACAGTGCGTTGTGGAGTCATGCGCAGCACTGTGGAGTTGTCAGGGGTGGAAAGCCTTGATGGCCTGAAGCCAACTCCTCCAGAGTTGGTGGTGAAGGTGAAGGTCCGTTCAGGTCTGGGCCGTGGCACGGAGGTACGCACGACCCGCAACACCGTGGATGTTCGCGGACTGCGGGTGCATGAAGCCGAGGTTGCTGTTGAGGAGCACTTGCGCAGTAGCACTGGTCCGATATGGGTCATTCATGGCATCGGCAGCGGCAAACTCAAGCGAGGGCTCCGCCAGTGGCTTGAGACCGTTCCTTATGTGGAACGCGTAAACGATGCCGATCAGGGTGATGGTGGAGCCGGTTGCAGTGTGATTTGGCTGCATTAGCCCAGAATGGGCAAGTGGAGTTTGAGGTCGTTTGGGTCTTGTTCAGTGTTGTCTTGAGCTGTCATTGCGATGGCTTCCCCGTCGGCACCAAACAGTCGCCAGCCTCGAGGATCTGGCTCTAGATGCAGGTTGCTTCCAGCGCTGAGCGAGAGCTCGGGCGAGGCCCTCACTTGAACGAGATGGTTCCCGTCAAGAAGTTTGCAGGTGATCAGTTGTTCATTTCCTAAGACTTCCAGATGACACACGATTGCCGCAAGATTGCGATTGGTGGAAGGAGCTACGCGCAAATGCTCCGGTCGAAGACCAGCGCTGAGCGGTTGCCCCTCTTCCAGATGCAGCAGCGCTTCGGCCATTGGTCCTTCAACCGCTAGGCGACGATCACCTAGTAGGAGCGTATTGGCTGGGCCAACAACTACTGGCAGTACGTTCATGGGCGGACTGCCGATGAACTGCGCAACAAAAAGGTTTGATGGCCATTGATAGAGCTCGATTGGCGTGCCCAATTGCTGTAGCTGCCCTTGATTCAGTACCGCAATCCGATGACCCATCGTCATCGCCTCGACTTGGTCGTGGGTGACGTAGATGGTGGTGGTGCCAAGTTGACGCTGGAGGTCAACGATTTGAGTGCGCGTGCTATTGCGCAGTTTTGCGTCCAAGTTGCTGAGTGGTTCGTCCATCAGGAATACAGACGGCTCTCTCGCCATTGCCCGGCCTAGAGCAACACGTTGTTTTTGACCGCCAGAGAGTTCTTTGGGTTGGCGATTGAGCAGTGGTTGAAGCTCCAGGGCTTCAGCAACTTCTCTTGTGCGGGCCTCGATTCGCTGCTCTCGTATAGATGAAACCTGCAGAAGTGGAGGAAAGTTGCGGGTATTGCGATGGAGTTGGTCTTGCAGGAGTTGGCATAGAGATCGCTGCTGGCTGCGCCGTAGGCCGAAGACCAGGTTGTCGCGCACACTTAAGTGGGGATAAAGCGCGTAGCTCTGGAACACCATCGCCACGTCCCTTTGGGCAGGCCGTAGCTGCGAGACAGGTTGTTTGCCTACGTAGATCTCTCCGCTTGTAGGGGCTTCGAGGCCCGCGAGCAGCCTCAGCAGTGTGCTTTTACCGCAGCCGGAGGGGCCCACCAGCACAAGGAATTCACCATCGTTGATTTGTAGATTCAGTTGACGAATGACCTCAACAGCGGGTTCATTCCGCCTGCTTGGGTAGGTCTTGTTGAGAGCCTTGAAGCGAACGCCGGCCACCCACAGTTCCCCGATCAGGCTGATCCTAGGGTTGGAGCTTGGCCAGGCTGGGCGCCTACAGAGCAGTTCATTGATCAGCCACGGATAAAGGAATAGAGGATCTTTTCGCCTTAACACAAGTCATACCAGTGCATCTTGAGAATTAAACCAAGACGTGAAGACAGCCCTGATTCATCCATGAATGAGTTCTGACCAACTCATTCATGGATCAAAATCCCTAGAGCCTCCCCGGCAAGAGGAGGCTCTCAAAGAAGGGGCGCCCTCAGGAACACCTTCCAGCTCCTTATCAGAAAGGTTTTCGCGGAAGATTAGTAGATTAGTTCTTCAGTGGTAATCGAGAACCCAGCAGCCTTCGCAATCGATACAACATCAGCACCTTCTGCTTTTAGCTGTTTTTGAAGAGTGGCGCCTGCTTGAACTTTGGCGATGAATGCCGTGAGTTGCTCTTCTGAAATGATGATACTTAGCTTGGCTCAACGATCACCCCAAGAAATCTTAGCGAGAGTAAGGCGCTAATCCCTAAAAGGATTCTTGTTGTATATATATTATCCTTGTATCTTGTCATTAGGTTGAGTTTGTCCATAGAAGCCTCAATCAGAATATGTATTGCTATTTTAGTCTTTCCATGCCGGCTATGAAGTATCAAATAAGAGATATTATGGTAGCAAGGGTTGCCAAGGACAGTCACTTTGATCAACTATTCAGCCTAAAGCAGGGCTTCTTCTTTACTTGGCTATAGCGAGATTGTTGACTTGGTAATTATGTTTTGCAAATTAGACGATGAACAAGGAAGGTTCATCTAGGGATATAGGATCTAAGGGTGTGGTATCTCGCCACTTATATAATCCATACCATTCTTACTCTTTCTGGGATCTTCTTTTGTTATCCCTAAACTAGAAGCTGAATCTTTCTTTTCAACAGCTTGAATACCCTGATTGAAGCGAAGTGCGCATCAATCCCCCAAGCCTCCAGCTACATCCTTCAATTCATCATCCGATAGTCCCTCATTGATTCCTTCGTTGTTCTCTTTGGGGTCAGTCATTAGGTGTTTTTACGTGTTAGTTAGTATGGCTATCATTTTCTAAAAACGATTGCATCATCCCTTGGAGCATGTGTTCCCGTTGTCAGCTGCGGGATTGAAATAATTAAGGCGATCGTAAACGCTTCCATCTCTATTCCTTGGCCTTGAGAAGATAGCTCTTATCAATTGCTGTAAATCTGGTTGCGTCTGTCGGTTCTTTTGTTCTACCTCTTCAGTTATTGAAGCTAGAGCTGTCATTAATGTGAGAGGGCTTTGGCAGCCTGCTTTATTGACAAATGCTATTCACGTTCATCTGCTCGCCGGCTTGCTAGGTGTAAGTACTTATCCTGATTTCTTTTCGCCAATATTTAATGCTTGTCTCGCCACTAATTACCATGGGATAATTGTCTAACTTTTATTGCAAATGCTTCTCGTTATGCCATCCCCGATTCATCCCTTGTGAATTCACTCCCCTTAAATCTATTGGTATTACTGGAATAGGATGCAGTTCATAGATCAGGCACGTATCACCGTTAGAGCAGGGCGCGGCGGCGATGGGATCATGGCTTTTAGGCGGGAGAAGTATGTGCCGGCTGGCGGTCCCTCTGGTGGGGATGGTGGTGAAGGCGGCAACGTTGTTCTGGAAGCGGATGGCAACCTTCAGACTCTGCTCGATTTTAAGTACAAGAGACTGTTTCCAGCGCCTGATGGTCGGCGGGGTGGTCCGAATCGCTGTACCGGTGCCTCAGGCAAAGACTTGATCATCAAGGTGCCATGTGGCACTGAAGTGCGTCATCTCTCCACGGGCATCCTTCTTGGTGACCTCACTCGATCTGAAGATCTACTTGTGGTGGCTTTTGGAGGGCGTGGAGGGTTGGGTAATGCCCATTACCTGAGTAATCGCAACCGTGCTCCTGAAAAATTCACGGAAGGGCGCGATGGGGAGGAATGGTTCCTTCAATTGGAACTCAAGCTATTAGCAGAGGTGGGGATCATTGGTTTGCCGAATGCAGGCAAGAGCACTTTGATTTCTGTGCTTTCGGCAGCTCGGCCCAAGATTGCTGATTATCCCTTCACCACATTGGTGCCCAATCTCGGTGTTGTGCGTCGACCCAGCGGAGATGGCACAGTTTTTGCTGATATCCCTGGTCTGATTGCCGGTGCAGCACAAGGAGCAGGCCTAGGGCATGATTTCCTTCGCCACATCGAACGCACCAGGTTGTTGATTCATGTGTTGGATGGTGGCGCAGAAGATCCAGTTGAAGACTTGCTGGTGGTTGAAAAGGAGCTGGTTGCTTATGGCCATGACTTGGTTGAAAGGCCACGGCTGTTGGTGCTCAATAAACAGGAGTTATTGGATGAACAGCATCAAGATCAGCTGGTTGATGCCCTTCAGGCAGCGAGTGGTCGACGCTTGATTTTGATTTCTGCGGCTATGGGTGTAGGCCTTGAGGGGCTGTTGGGGCAGGTATGGAAGGAACTTGGCGTCTGAAGCTGTTCAGGTCTGCGAGACCACATCCAGACTTGTCTGTTCGTGTGTCATTGGCCATAACTGGAGTGAAACCATTGATGACATGACCTTTTACAGCTGCTTTGATCAGCAGGGCAAGGAGATTGCCCGCTGCCAGACCCATCAGGAGATTGAGGCTCTGCGGCGGATGGGACGTCCCATTGCTGAAGTTCGAGAAATGAGTAATGAAGAAGCGGTCGTCTGCTCTCTCACCGGTAGTCCGTCCGACTTCAATGAGGATGTTTGAACTGGATCAAGATGTTGATCTTCGCTCAGTTCAATAGCAAAAAAGCGGGCTTATGCCCGCTTGAGATCATTCTGAGTCAAGTTTTCTTTTGGGGATCAACTCAGTCGTCGTAGACGCGACACTCGGGCTCATCTGGATTGGCATCGCAGAACAATTCCAGGGCATTGGGGTCGTGTTTATCTTCTGGGTGGTGATCCTTGTATTCCTCAAGGGAATGGATTTCGTCGGTGAGATGGCGCACCTTGGCGTCGTTGCCTTGGGCTTTGGCGTCTTGGATCTCTGATTGATCCTTCTGAATGTGCTCGTCGATGGTGTTCATAGGGTCTTGGCCTGCGCCGGCCTCTGTCCACTATCACAACATAAGCACTTTGGTCGGTTGCGCCATGGGGGGAGGCCTGACTTGGTTTCCGTTACAACACCATTGCCAAGGTTTTTCATCATTGGCTCCCAGTTGATTAGGCAGATTGAGGCTGATGGCATGGTACGGATCAGAGACCGGCAGGATCGCCATTTCATCGATCAGCAGGAAAGGATGTTCTGGATGAACGGGCCAGAAACGTTTTGCGAGCTCTCTGCAAAGAGGCAATAGCGCAGTGGCCTCAGCTTCGCGGATGTATTGGAGTGGAAGCAATGCGCTTCTTCTGGCTTTGTCAGTTAAAGCTTTGGGTCCATTTTGAAGCCTGCGAGGCTTCCAATCACAACCGTGTGCATTGGTCGCAAGATCTATATCTGAGAAGGATGGGGGAACAGATGGCCCAGCATTGTTCTGTAGATGATTACCGCCCAACTGC
This sequence comes from Prochlorococcus sp. MIT 1303, assembly GCF_001631965.1. Classification (NCBI taxonomy): domain Bacteria; kingdom Bacillati; phylum Cyanobacteriota; class Cyanophyceae; order Synechococcales; family Prochlorococcaceae; genus Prochlorococcus; species Prochlorococcus sp. MIT 1303. The sequence continues at coordinate 6,521 of NZ_LVHK01000025.1, read as the reverse complement.
CATGAATTTGGCTGAGGTTGAGGGATTACGGGTAAAACTTGTTTCCTGGATCAGTGCCTTAGAGATGTCTCCCTCTAATCCATAGACGGCAACCAGTTGGCAGTGTTGGGATACTCCGACTAACTCAGTCTTGTTCGCAAGGACATTAGATGATGCAGAATTGCGCCATACATATCGACGTCAGCGCACACTTATATGGCCAGTTCGCTGAGTTCGAGCCAGCGCTCCTCTGCTCTGTGCAATGTTTCGACCAGCTCGGCCAATTGTTGACTAAGCAGAGTTAAGTCTTCGTCGCCACCGGACAAAGCAGCTTCAAGGTTAGAACGCTTGGCTTCAAGCAGTGGGATATCAATGTTTAGAGCTTCTAGTTCACGTGATTCCTTGAAGCTTCGACGTCTTGGCTTGCTGGTTTCTGTGGCTTGGGGTGAAGAGCTTTCTGCCTCTTGAGAGGATCTTGTGGATATTCTAGATGGGCCAGAATCCTTCAAAAGTATGCTGGATTTGGGCTCATTTGCTTCGTTGAGGTCTCGTTCTTGTCGTCGTTGTTGTTCAAGGAAGGCGCTGTAATTGCCCTCAAAACGTTTCAATTTTCTATTCTCAAAGTTGAACAGACGATCAACTGTGCGATCGAGGAAATAGCGGTCATGAGAGACCACGACAACGCAGCCGCGGAAATCCTCAAGGAAATCTTCCAGCACGCTTAGTGTCTGGATATCTAGGTCGTTGGTGGGTTCATCAAGCAGCAGCACATTCGGTGCTTGGATCAGCATCCGGCAGAGTGTGAGTCGGCGTCGTTCTCCCCCAGAGAGCTTCCCCAGTGGGCTGTGCTGCTGAGCCGGTGGAAATAGGAAGCGTTCCAGTAGTTGAGAGGCCGTAATTTGTTCTTCTCCCAGAATGATTTGAGAGGCAGCTTCTTCGACAAAATCGATCACTTTGCGATCTAGGCCCTTGCCTTTGGTGATGTCTTCGGTGTGCTGGTCGAGATATCCCAGGTGCACTGTTTCACCTAATCGCAGTGTTCCACCATTGGGTTGGCGTCTGCCTGCAATTAAATCAAGCAATGTGGATTTGCCACTGCCATTGGGGCCGATGATGCCAACGCGGTCTTCTGGACTAAAGCTGTAGGTGAAGTTGTCTAGAAGCAGAGGACTGTCGGGCTTGCCATTGGCGGTGACTTGCAGGGCTTCCGCCTCAATCACTAGCTTGCCGATACGCCTGCTTACGTTGGCCATCTTCAAGGAACCCCGCAGTTGCGGCAATGGTTCGGCGCGCATCTCCTCAATTCGCTGCAGGCGTGCCTTCTGCTTGGTACTGCGTGCTTTGGGACCCTGTCGCAACCAGGCCAGCTCTCGTCTTAAAACCCCTTTGAACTTGTGAGCAGTGGAAGCTTCTGAAGCTTCAAGTTCGGCCTTTTGTTGTAGAAAAGTGCTGTAGTTGCCGGCATAGTTATGGGCTTTGCCTCGGTCTACTTCCACCATGCGGCGTGTCACCCGATCGAGCACGTAGCGATCGTGGGTGACAAGCACCAAAGCACCTGGAAAGCGATCGAGCCAACTTTGTAGCCACTCCACTGCTGCCGCATCGAGATGGTTGGTGGGCTCATCGAGCAGCAAAACGTCGGGTCTGGCGACCAAGGCGGAGGCAAGGCCGACGCGCTTGCGATACCCACCAGAGAGTTCTTCAACCGGCCGCTCTAGATCGGTGATACCAAGACGTTGAAGGACCTCTTGACATTGCTGTTCCAAGCTCCAGGCTTGAGCGTCATCCATCCGCTGGCTGACTTGTCCTAACTCAGCCAAAAGCGTTGCATCGTTGGGGTTGCGGGCCATCGAATTGCTGAGCTCGTTGAAACGCAGCAGCAGCTCTCTCTTTTCACCGCACCCGGCCAAGACTTCTTGCAGCACCGTATGGCCAGGGTTTACAGCGCTCTCTTGGCCCACGAGCTCTACGCGTAATCGCGCTGAGCACCTCCTTTCACCCTCTCCGAGGGGTTCTTCTCCGGCGAGCACCTTCAGGAGCGTCGATTTCCCGGCTCCATTCGGTCCGATCAGCCCTAGACGTTCTCTTTCGTTGATGTGCAGGGTGAGGTCGGCAAACAGGGTGTTGATGCCGAAGTCTTTTGAGGCCTCTATCAGGCTGATCAGGCTCACAGAGCTTCGTTAGCTTGCTGATTACTGAGGTAAGCAAACACACTCTTGTCACCGACGTCAGCAGCGGCATCCATGCCGAACTTTCGCAGCGCTAACACCAGCAGCAGCAGAGCGGCAGAGCCCAGTAATCCCATCACGATTGAGCCACTCATTAACCCGCTGAGATGACCCAATAGGGCTATTGGGATGAGCAGGGTGAGACCAATTGCCTCTGGTCGGCCGAAGCAGAAGAATTCTTTGAATCCAACCCCAGTGAGTGCTGCAAACAAAGGGCCGATCGCCCAGATCCAAGCAGGCTGTGCGGCCACTGTTGAGAGCATCGTGTCAGTACCGATACTCCATGCCATTACGACGGCACCTAGGCAGCCCAAGGCCCATAACAACTTCAGTGCCTGGTGTAGTGGGCGGAGGTAGATGTGAATCCAATTCAAAGCTAAGCCCAGGCCGATTGACATCGGTAGTAGCCATAGCCATGCCCATGTTGGCCCAAGCATCAGCCACTGTCCTAGTCCTGCTGTGAAGGCCACACCGCAGAGCAGTAAAGCAAAGCGGTAGCGCTGCACTTCCAATTCGTCAGTGCTGGTGATCCTGTAGCGGCCATAAACACCCTCAAACTCGTTCTCTGCCATAGCGGCGATGTCTGAATTCAAGGATTGTGTGTTGTCGGTCATCGCTGATCAGGGGCTGATGCATTTACCAGTTTGGCCAGATCAGGACCGGCCGGAACAATATTGCTCGGATGTAGGGGAAAGAGTGCGCCGAAATAGTCCTGACGCCAGGCCTGCGAATCACAGGTTTTGGCTACACCTGGGAGGGCCAGAAGCCTTTGGCGCCAATGCCAGAGATGAGGGAAGGCCCAAAGGGGCTGTTGACTGCAGCCAAACAGTGGTGCATAGACCATCTCCCAGCGGATCAAGGTAGGGAACAGCCTCACGTCAGCCAGGGTGAGTTGGTCTCCACAAAGCCATGGACCCTTCTTGGAGAGGCTGCGGTCCACTTGCGCAAGGGTGTCGAATAGTTCGTTACAGGCCTTGTCGTAAGCCGCTTGGTTGCGTGCAAAACCACATCGATAGACACCATCGTTAACAGCGGGCTGAAGAAGCTTTTGCCAGCCATTGATCTCGCCTTGAAGATGGGAGGGGGCTAGGTCGGGAGCATCTTTAGCCGCCGGCCAAAGGTTCAAAACTTCCACGAGTTGGGCACTTTCGTTACCGAGTAGCTGCGGTGATTGGGATGTCATGGTGCCTGGATCGACCAGGGCCGGAACAGTGGCGCGATGGCTGGGTGGGGAGCCGCAGCGTTGGTAAAGGGCAAGTAGAGAATTGCAGCCCAACCAGGCTGGATCTAATTGCCAACGGCCGGCCTTGTGGTCGGCGCGTGCCAGGTGCAGGGTGAGGCTGCTTTGAAGGTTGCGCAGTTGAAGCACCAGCCAGGTGCGATGTGCCCAAGGACAGCTACGCCCAATGATGAGGCGTGGGTATTGGTCTGCTGATCTGTTGCTCAGCTCTTGCTCTGCGGGCAATGTTGCTTGCTGATGCTGGCTGGGGGGGCGCCGATAGTTCCCCTGGGCATCTGCTGGAGCAAGACCGTTCATTAATTGAATCCATTGCCAGTGCCAGCCCATTCGGGCGGCGGCAACGATTGCGGGGGGGATCGACATGGTTGTTCCCTTTGCAGCCATTTTCGGTCAGGCTGAGGATTGCGATCGAATCTTGATGTCTGGCCTTCAGGTGCTTCTGGTGGCGGGTACTCATGGCAATGAAATCAACGCTCCCTGGCTTCTCGATCAATGGTCTCAGACCCCTGAGCTGATCAACACCCATGGTGTTGCTGTGGTGCCGGTGATCGGCAATCCAGAGGCTTTTGCGTTGGGCCGGCGTTATTTGGATTGCGATCTCAACCGCAGCTTTCGGCTCGACTTGCTCAGATCCCCCAGCATCTTGGATCGAGAGGTTGTTCGTGCCAAGCAGCTGCTTAGTTTTTTTGGTCCAGAGGGATCAACCCCTTGCCAGATCGTGATTGATTTGCACAGCACCACTTCAGCAATGGGAAGCACTCTTGTGGTTTATGGCCGACGGCCGGCTGACCTGGCTTTAGCCGCATTGATTCAGGCTCGCTTGGGTTTGCCTATCTATTTGCATGATGGGGATGATGACCAGCAGGGGTTTTTGGTGGAGCGCTGGCCCTGTGGCTTAGTGATTGAAATCGGTCCTGTTCCCCAGGGCCTGTTGAAGGCCTTCATCATTGAACAGACACGACTTGCTGTTCAGGCCTGTCTCGAGGCTCTGAGCAGAATTTCATCTGGATCGCCGACCTACCCAGATCAGTTTGTGGTGCACTCTCATCTGGGCAGTCTGGACCTGCCTCGTGATGCCTTGGGCCAGCCTGCTGCATGTGTGCATCCATATCTTCAGGGCCGTGATTGGCAGCCTCTGCAGATGGGTGCCCCCTTGTTTCTCCGGCCAGATGGAGAGGTGTTCAGATTTGAAGGACGAGATTCTCCTATCCCCGTTTTTATCAACGAGGCGGCCTACGTTGAAAAGCACATCGCCATGAGCCTGACCTCTCGAGAGGTCTGCCCCCTGCCTGAGCAATGGCAAGGGGCCCTGCAGCAGTTAGTCGACTGTTAACGAGGGGGGCCGTTGTAAATGATCTGATTGACAGACCTTCCGTCTGGGGCAATCTGAATGACGGTTTCTGTGGTCGGTTCATTGCCATATTCCGACCAGCCTGGGGCCCCACCTAAGAAGCTATAGGTGTAGCCATTGATGGTGTTTCTGATCAGGCAATCGTTACCACCATTGCTCGTGGCAAACATGCAAGGCGCCGGTTGGTAAACCGAAAGACCGCCGTTTTCTTTGACCGCGGTACCACGGGCCAGGTTGAGGGCGCGGATCTGGGAGGAAGGAAGCTGGTCTTGGGCGTGGGTCGGTGTCGCTAGATCTGCCAAGCAGGCAGCTCCACTAAGGGCTACGACGAGTGAGATTGTGCGAAGAGACATCGCTTTGCTCGAATGCTCGACCCATCTCATAGCAAGAAGGCCTCGCTTGGTCTGTTCAAAAACCGAAGGCTTTTACGGTTGGCGAGGTTTAACGCAATGGGCCGTTGTAGGGGACAGAGAGGATGCGCTCACCATCACGAGAGATGATCACCTCGGTTTCAAGGGTTGGCTCTGCTGGGACGAGCTGTTGCCAGCCTGGAGCACCTCCTCGGAATTGAAATCGGAACCCTTCATTGGTTGTTGAGACAAGACATTCTTCGGCTCCGGTGACGTACATGCATTGATCGGCTCGATAGGCACCCAGGCTGCCATTGAGCAATTCGGCGCGCATTCGCGCCAGGTTTGCGGCTCTTGTTTGGGCTAGCGGCAGGCTGTTCTGTGCATGGGATAGGCCAGATGACCCGACGACTATCACGGCAGCGGCAAGAGGGGCAGCAGCCCTTAAGCGGGAGGAAAACATCTCATCATCTGCATGCTGTTTCCTGAAATATTCAAAGGTTTGTCAGTGTTGGTTTCGAGGTGTGATCGGTTGTGCCTGAAATCAGCCACATGCCCATTGAATTCGCGTCGATTGTTCTTTCGTGCAAAGGAGATCGCTGTCACTGCCGTCGGCCCAGTAAACCCTTAGGCGGCCATCAGTTGATTCCATGCGAAAGGTGAGTGACTTGACCGGCCCGGCGGGGGTCTTGCTGTTGGTGTCGGTAGCGGAGGGGGTCGTTTGCCCTATTCGATGCTCGAGCTGATCGAGCCTGAGTTCAAGACGATTGATCGCTTCAGCTTGGCTTGTCGTCCATGAGGGCTGATTTTTTCGACATCCTGTGATGGCCATTAGTCCAGCCACCATCATGAGGGTCGAAAAAAGAGCAGGCGCAATTCTCGGCATGCAATTAGGAGTGGTGAACCACTACTAGTGGGTTCAGCTTGCCTTCGCCAGGCTTTGGCTCCAGTTGATGAGCTCACCTTGAGCCTCAATCCTGTTGCGTCGAGGATGCACCATGGAGATTGGCACAATCTCTTCAAAGCGACGCTTTGCCTGTTTGCCAGCGGATCAGAGCCACGAGCTGCTGCAGGGATCCATGGCCAAAAAACTTAAGTTTTCCTGGGGTTTTCTGGTGGATGCCAAGGACTACATCTTTTCCAGCGCAATCCATTTACAGATTGCGCAATGTTCCTTTACAATTTGCTCTGGCAGGTTTTGCCTGCGTTTTATAGCTGTCCCTTCGGGGGCTCTTTTTCTTACATAACTCAATGACCACCACCATTCGCAGTGGTCGCCTCAGTAGCTGGGAATCCTTCTGCAATTGGGTCACCTCCACCAATAACCGCATTTATGTGGGTTGGTTCGGTGTCCTGATGGTTCCCACGCTGTT
>NZ_LVHK01000024.1:0-53898 GCF_001631965.1 Prochlorococcus sp. MIT 1303 | reverse complement strand
CAAAACAACCTTTGACTACATGTTGAGTGATGAGGCTCAGGCGCAAGCTGATGGGTTGGGCTTCGTTCCCCTTCAAGGCAAAATTCTCGACAAAGCTCGTAGTGCCGTTGGCTTGGTCAGCAAGTGACAATCGCACCACCACATTTGCTTGATTCAAGTCGTGCCAGAACTTTAATGAAGGCACTTGCAGACCCTATTCGTCTGCAAGTGATCGAGGAGCTTGCCTGTGGTGAACGTTGTGTGTGTGATCTTATTAATGAGTTAAGTCTTGGCCAATCACGCCTTTCCTTTCATCTCAAGGTCTTAAAAGATGCTGGTTTGATTGTTGATCGGCAGAGTGGTCGTTGGGTTTATTACCGCTTAGAGCCAAAAGCCCTTGGTATCTTGCAGGATTGGCTTTCATCTTTAGCCGAGCAATGCCAGAAACCAACGATTGACTGCGAGTAATGATGTTGTTGCTAGTGATGAACCTGATCAGCAGACCAAAGCAAAAGCCCCAGCGGCTTGAGGATGCAGCCGCAACACTGTTGAATTGACAAGAACAATCCAACAGCTTGTGGTGCAACAGGATCCCAATGGCCGATAAGTCAGCGAAATGGATCACAGCCCTGCGCGACCGGATCCGCCGACAATGTGGCGATGGATGGATGGTTCGTGGCGTTGGTGACGGTCTTCTCCAGAGGGTTCAGCTGACTGTGCGCTTCGACGATGGCTCCCGCACCAGCATCATCCTCGGTCCAAAGGCCAAGACCGATCCTGATTTCGTTCCATGGATCGCAACAAGCGCTGATTGGATCTTGAAAATTTCAACTGAGATCTCTGAGTTAATGAAAGATCAGGGCAAAGGATTGACTGATGCCTACGAGTTGGTGAAACAAAGAAACGAGTCTGGAGCTGATGGTGAATTCGATTGGGAACGACTACTCAAAAAATTCAAATCACATAAAACAAGTAAAAGCAAAAATGGAGCTCGGGTTTGGAACCGTAACTACCGCACTCCCCTTGCCCGTACAGTCGTTATTCTCACAAGCCAACCTGAACCCAGCTCCGGCTACACGCTTTTGAAAGCATTGATCGAACGTCATGGAGGAGAGCCCGGCTCCACAAGCAGAAGACTTCGCATTCAGTACGCAGCAGAATTCCTTCGCTTCGCGTTTAAACATGGCGCCAACAGGCGTTGGCTACCACCGGAAGATCTCAAGACGTTGATCGGCGAAAAAAATGTCGATTTCACTCAGAACAACGTCAACACGCTGTAGGGGTGTAGGGAACCAAGCCGCTTCGCCACATTCCAGCTGACAGGCAACCGGCTAGCCCCCCTTCAAGTCTCGCCTTGATCAGCGCCTGCTTGAAGCTCTACCAGGCCCGTACTACCGCAAACAAAAGTTGATGCCCAAGCAAAGCTTGCCTCCGATCGCTGGCTACGAAGCCGAAATTCTTGCCCTGGTTCAACAAGCTAATCCCGCTGTGCTCACGCATAGCAATCGCAAGCCGGAGCAGTTTCAGTCAGCCTTTGCCTGTGCCCTCCACATGCATCAGCCCACGATTCCAGCAGGTGCGAATGGAGAACTGATCTCGCATCTGCAATACATGCTGGAGCACAGCGAAGAAGGCGATAACCACAACGCCGAACCCTTTGCCCATTGCTACAAGCGCCTCGCAGACATCATTCCCCAACTGATTGAAGAGGGATGCAACCCTCGCATCATGCTGGATTACTCAGGCAACTTGCTCTGGGGTGTTGAGCAAATGGGCCGTGTCGACATTCTCGAGGCGCTTAAACGTCTGGCATGCGATCCCACGCTTCAACCCCATGTGGAATGGCTCGGCACCTTTTGGAGCCATGCCGTTGCACCCTCAACTCCAATTCCAGATCTAAAGCTACAAATCCTGGCCTGGCAGCATCAATTCGCTGCCATGTTTGGGCGGCAGGCATTGCAACGAGTGAAGGGTTTCTCGCCACCGGAAATGCACCTTCCCAACCATCCAGACACCCTCTATGAATTGGTGAAAGCCCTCAGAGATTGCGGATACCGTTGGCTCCTTGTTCAAGAAAACAGCGTTGAAAACTTCGATGGCTCATGCCTTCGCCATGCACAGAAATACGGCCCCAATCAACTTGTGGCTCGTAACTCCAGAGGGGAAACAGTCAGCATTGTGGCGTTGATCAAAACCCAGGGCTCAGACACCAAATTGGTAGGACAGATGCAGCCCTATCACGAAGCATTAGGCCTGGGCAGACAATCACTGGCAGGCAAATCGATTCCATCATTGGTCTCTCAAATTGCCGACGGAGAAAATGGAGGCGTGATGATGAATGAGTTTCCAGCCGCCTTTATCCAAGCCCATCGCACGATCGCCTCCCAGGTTGATCCTGTAAGCACAGTTGCGCTCAACGGCACTGAATATCTGGAGTTGCTGGAGGCCGCCGGTGTGGAAGCCTCTGATTACCCGAAGATTCAGGCGATACAGCAACACAAGCTGTGGCATAACACTGACAGCCCCATCAACCCCGAATCAATCGAAGCGGCCATCAGCGACCTCAAAGAAACAGATCACTCCTTCTCGATGGACGGCGCATCCTGGACCAATAATCTCAGCTGGATCAAGGGCTATGAAAATGTGCTGGAACCGATCAACAGCCTCAGCGCAAAGTTTCACCAGCGGTTTGATCCCTTGGTGACAAAGCATCCAGCAATCACGCACACCCCGCACTATCAAGAAGCTCTGCTCTACCTGCTACTGCTAGAAACCAGTTGCTTCCGCTATTGGGGCCAAGGCACCTGGACCGACTACGCCAATGAGATCCACCGGCGCGGTGAAGCCATGATCGAAGCAGCAAACCAAGCACTGAGATAGGTGTTCGTCTAAACAACAAGGCAAAAGCAAAGCCTTCAACTTTGCAGTCAATCCCAAAGCGATCGCAACCATCAATAATCGGCATCATGCCTAGAGGATTACAAAAGCCTGAACTCCTATTTGGGATGGACAGGGAGGCACATCCCACAAATGCCAAACAAACACCTGTAGACTCTTCCCAACCGTTGGCCCCGTTCCGGGGCGCAGTCAGACTTAAGCCAGGCAACGGGGGCTTAAGCACTGCAGGAGCGTTCGATGAACATCCTCTCCATGATTCAGCGCAAAACACAAAAGCAAGCTGCCCTGTCTCATTCCCAGTTCCTGATGGCGAAAAGCTATCGAGGAATTGACTACACCTCAGCTCATCAATCGCCAGCGAAACTCGCTGTCCACGCACACCGATCGAGGGTTTGACTACAGCATATGAGTCGTTTAAAACTCATCTAAATCACATCACATCAGCGGTTTCCTCGAGGAAGCCGCTTTTTTATTTGCTATGCGAGCACACATCTTCGCCTGGGGTACAATTAGAGAAGGCAGGAATAAACTGAAGACCATTAAAAGTGAATATCTAATTCTAAAATCAAAAGCAAACAACCTAGGATCGAATTGGTTGACTATAAATATTGAGGGACAATGGCAATGATAGCAAACATTTGCCAGCATTTATTCAATACCAAAAATAAGATGTAAACAAACAGTTTTCCAGTCAAAAGCGCTACAAGCAGAAGGGGCAACCACCAAAAGGGAAGCGAAAAAGGTGGCAAAAAATAGCGAAATCTCAAACCAGGGATCTAGGAAGCATTGAGAGAACAGCAGAAAGTGCTGAGGGGATCATCACGCCTAAAGCCCAGGCAAGCCAGGTCAGGAAAAGATACTAGAGACGATTGTTTTCTATGGGAAGAGGCTGTTAGCAAAAAAAAGGAAATATTTTGCTCCTGTAACTTTTGAAATCATGCGGGGAATGGGTATAGCCGCAACACGAATAAATGATGAGACATGCCGAGGGCCGCCTGCAAAAAAAACACAACAAATGAATTACTTAATTACAACAAAGCCTAAACATAACACTTCTAATTAAGGCAGGCGTGATAGCAAGAAAGACTACTTATTATTTTAAGTAAAAAGAAGAAGAGACTTAAAATAGAGGTAAGCTCTAATAATATCCCATGGCAAGTTGATAAATAGAAAGCTAGATTTGAGCTGGATAGAGAGATGGATTATAAATTATTAGTATAAAAATACTCAAGGAAGTGTAGATTATGTAGTACACCCGTTGCATTAAATCAAAACAGCTGGTGTACCTTAACGTCTGATGATTGATAAACGCCAGCTGGAAAACATGAAGGATGTGGAGGTGCATAATTATGATTTTGAGCAAGAGTTAAGTACTGACCATCGACTAAGATCAACCAAGAGTTAGCGCATGCTAAATCAAGTACTTGGCTGAGGTGGCGAGAATCGCCTAGCAAGCCAGAAGTAACGAGCCGAGGCAATAGTGATGGAGATTTACCATCCCTGCAATATTGAAGCAAATTAACGAGAGCAACGTCTATTGGTGTGATAATTTCCGGGGTATTAATTTGACGTGTATCACGAATAGACCACTGATCATCTTCGTCTAAGGCAATAACGAGGTAAGGAGGCGAATTATTCGTTTTATTGCTATTAATCCAAGTATTTATCCATTCATTGACACAAGCTTCTGTGTCCCAGTGAACAGAATGCCAGGATTCCTTACCAAACAAGTCGGTCTTAGTAACTTGGTGCTGAAAGAAGCGCGCAATGTCAACATGACTATCTTGATATGGTGGATATATATACTGATAGGCGTCACTAGGATTGAGATTTAATTTCCATTCCTTGGGATTATCCACGTATGGACTGAAGCGATCAAAGCGTATCGGATGGATCCCGTCAGGAGGCCTTAAGTGAAACAACTTAGGCATCAGATCTATCATATCCTGATACCACTTAAGTTCCTCTCCTGGAAATGAAGACAACAATGACCAATTTGGGCGTATTCCATATTCTCTGCATAATCTCAGACATTTGATATTGACAAGAGTGGAAGAACCCTTGCGCATGAGCTTAAGTAGGTGTGTAGATAGAGATTCAATTCCAGGCTGCACAAAACGGACTCCACCTTCGGCAAGGGTTTTAATGTGAGATTCCGATACATTAGCTTTTATCTCGTAAAACAATGAAAGTTGCTCTGGGTGAAGCCTCGGAATGAAGTCATCAAGATACGATTTAGAAAGAATGTTATCAACAAAAAATACTTTGTCAATTCTATATTTGGCTGTCGTATGTTTAAGCATATCCAATGTGTGATCTGGAGACTTTAAGCGGTATGACATACTTGTCCCATTAAGACCACAAAATGTACATTGCTTGCGTTGCCCCCACCAACAACCTCGGGAGGACTCAAGCAATATCCCTGGCTTTACTAAAAAAGAGCAATCTTCTAGTTGTTCAAAATAGTCAGAGAAATCAGGATAGGGACTGAGGTCAAGGTCTGTGAGCAATCCACGGGGAAAATCTCCTTCAAACATACCTTTATAATCTTGAACATTGTATTGTGCATAAACACCAACGGGTAGCTCAGTATTTAATTGCCGATTTAAAATGCTGATGCACAATTCTGGAAGTGTGACTTCACCATCGCCAGTGCATATAAAGTCGAGCAAGTTACAACGACGCAAAAGAGCAAGTCCTAGTACGCCATCAGTATTAGGACCACCCATGACGGTAATGATTTGGGGGGATATCGATTTAACAGCCTTGATTAATGCCAGGCAGGCTAGATTCTGTTGAAACATTGAACTTGCGATTAATATTCGTGGCCTATATCTCAAAATATCTCGAGCCACCTGCATAATCCAGCCACTAGTAAGATGCTCAATTTCTACCATCTCTTGTGAAATATAAGGGTATTGATCACCAATATCGTTCTCCCGGTCAGTCAAAAAAGTAGAACCAAACGCCGAACGTGCAAAAGTCCACTCTCCCTTGAGTGTTTCACTTTTGGAATTAAGCATTTGGCAATATCTATCCAGTCCGATAATCTGAGCGAACTTAAGGTAGTAATAATTTATTCTTGACTTTATACCTACATTATGAAGACAAGTCTTTAATATACTAGGACCCAAAGCAGGGTGTGTTAGAGCATGATAAGGCATTTGAGCGAAAACAACATCTACTGAGCCGACCTCGTTCAAACCTGACGGTAAATTATTTTCATTTAACATCCCAAGCTCTGGCTTATTCATAACTAATCTTATTCAAAGATACGAATCATGCTAGCTATTTACAAATAAATTTAGTATTTGAATCATAAAAGATACAACCCGATTTCAATGGTACGTTCCAAAGCTACCAACTTTTTGAGGAGAGAGAGATGGTAAATTCACATGACAAAATAGACAGATCAAAGACATATGACTGAATATGTACAATGACAAGCAACTTTGAATCACAGTCAACAACAGAGGGAAACCATCGTTGGAAAAATTTTTAGCACTCATTATCGACGAGGCGGATAATCCTCATTACATGCCTATGAGTCTTGACTGCATTTCTACCAAAGCTTGATGGCAATAGTTTTCAAATATCTGCAGTCATGGCAAAGAAATAAAAGATGAGGAAAACGTACATGAATAGGAATAATCAGGAGCCAATATTGGGATATTGCTAATGGATCGAATTAATAACATCCAGAAGAATAAGAATTCATATATTACTGATTATATTCAACAAAAAGAGTTTGAATATTTAAGCAAGGTCCGTACGATTCAATTCACATAAAAAAAGATTCACTCATGGATACATGAAAAGTAAAATATTGCCCATGATCAGTCAACGATTGAGAATCAAACTGCACAGATTATCTACGCTATCATCCCATTTCGACAGTCAAACAATGTAGCTATGGGGAGATTTTTATTAGTTATTACCAAATCAAGTCGCCGAATGGGCGAGGTTTAAGTATTTGTGGTGACAACCAGAACTTATTGATAATGTTACGCGAATAATTCAATCAAAACTAGCTCTTATTGCTAGGTTTCGTTTTATATTCCTACGAATTGACTCGCATGCAGATTTGTCAACTTTGTATATATCATCAAAATTGTATTCAGATTGCCCGGCGCAACCACCACGACACAATCCTTCTACATCGCAACCACGACAGTCAGGAAGATTGCCTGTAATTCTAGAAGAAACAAAGCGATACTCCTGACTCTTTTTTGGTATTGAACTAAGGCTATCGAAGTCACCAAGTTTAATTCTTATTCCTTCGGGGCATGCAAATACATCTCCTGAAGGCTCAACACAAAGTATTCCACCTAATCCCTGACAGCCTCTAGTGTAATCAAGATCACCATGGCCCTCTCTGGCCCTGATCCCCTTCTTTTTTGCATAATGGACTCCTGTGATGACTGCTTCATAGACATCTCTACGCTGGTTATCCTCATAATCTCTATACGCACAGCTCTTAAGACTCAAATCTTTAATTCCAATATCTACAAGAAAATCTACAAACTTAGGTATCGAGAAGGCGTTATGTTCTGATATGGTAGTGACGATTTCAACGTCAATTTTTTGCTTAACGAGCTTTTTAAGATTTTGTTCAACTATCCAAAAAGTACCTTTACCGTTAGAAAATGAACGCTTTTGATCGTTATCTAATTGTAATCCGTCTAGGCTTATTGCAACCCTAACTTCAAGGTCTTTGAGATCTTTTAGTATTTCATCGTCAATAATAGTACCATTAGTACTAACACCATGGTAAATACTTAATTGGGGGTAAATCCTCCTCAGAGAATAAACATATCTCATAAGCCTCTTCAGCATCTTGTAGTTAAGAAAAGGTTCGCCACCAAAATAACTAATAGAAGCAGTCTTTTTGCCTGATTCAATCACAAGTTTGATATATTCATCAACTGATTTTTTTGCTATGTCAAAATCCATTAAACCACCATTGATATCATGCTTGTCCTGAGTCTTATGAACATTGCAGTAACTACAACCCATATTGCATCTGGTGCTCACATCAAGAACAAGCATATTGACTAACTTGCCAGTCTCTATTAATTCATCATTCTCTATTATTCCTCGTTCGATTAAATCCGGCTCATCGGAGAACTCTACCAGGCTCAATTCTATTAACTGTTCAACTTCCTTCTTTATCTCAGGTAATACATTTAATTGTTCTAAAGTAACACCACTATTAATTGCCTCAATAAAATCAGGATAATCTTCAACTACCTCTATCGGATTACCTAGGCAGGAATGATAGAGAAAATGTTTGCCCCCATATTCAAAATTTCGCAGGTACTTGGAAACACGCAATCGCTTCGATTGTCCTGATTGTTCGGCAAGTGCTTCTACAGGTATGATAGAGAAAACGTTTTCCCCAATATTACTAGAAACACGCAATCGCTTCGATTGTCCTGATTGTTCGGCAAGTGCTTCTCGAGGTTTTCTCATGGCATTAGTCGGGTTTAATAATGTTGATGGCCAGCCATACGTTTAGTACAGATTTAGCAAGAATTCATACGATTTAAAAATCGGTATTTTAGTTATAATTCCATTCTAGAAGAGTTTCTTGTGCACAAAGATTAAAAGTTTCCAAAATATCAGGGCCTAATTCATTCTGCCAATCTCCGGCGACACCTTTTCGAAACCCAGGTGTTTGGGGGCAATAAATTTGATCACATATATTCTCAATATCTGATTTTCGTAGAGATACTCCTATTTTATTTGAAATCTTGTAAATTTCATTTTTCTGCTTCAACTCACTGCCCTTTCCTCTTGGCCCTACAAGGTTTTCATAATACACAACCAGTGAACGTGGATTTTTTGTCCATCCCTTCATTTGACGGTATATTTCGTTAATTGGTAATAAGCGCTGTTTTTTGACCGGGGAGTCGACACCAATTATTAATGCTTTTAGCCTCTCTATGTTGCTCGACAAGCTTGCAAAGTACGAATTCAATGAGTGGTTCTTATTGGACATAATATAATTCATCTGTGAAATTATAACGTCTCTAGGATCCCGAATTGGAATCAAAACTACAACATGCTCCTCTTCCAAGAGTTTACTTACAGTTTTTGAGAAAGGTAAATGTCCAAAAATAAAATTATTTTTTTCTACTGATAATGTTGAGAGCAAGTCCAATAATTCTCTATAACTGTGGTAGGAAGACAAATATGGAATAAGGCCTGGACAAGAAATACCTGATTTATAATTCGGAAAATGTGATATGCATCTCATCAAAAGGTGCGTACCGCTTCTGGGGATAGAGTTTATGAATAATCTAGACATCCATAGTTATTTTCATTCTGAGTATAAATTTTCGCAATTAATCATGTCAGCTCAGTTTGGGTAATGAGCTCCGCCATAAATCATTCCTTGATCTACTCTCACGTCCATTCCTGCTTTATTTTTGATTCTAAATGGCTTGCCCATCAAATTGGCATTTTTCATTTTGAATTCCTTTAAAGCCCGTAGGCCTCCAGCAATTTGCTCAAATTCTTCATCAGTCAGCTCAACATCCAGGTTTTCATCTTCCTGATTATTCCCAGAGTCTGGAGAAGTCATGATTAGAAAAGTGCAGACGACCGACTAAAGAATTTTGTTTAGTCAATCAAATATTTAGCACAGAAATAATCAAAAAACTTCGCATCTTAATAAAAGCTTACCATTGAAACCTTCTTGTTGGCGCATTGACTCGGAATTAATTCCTAGTCAGGGTTCATTATTTTTTAGAACAGCCAATCAATCATGAATTAATTTCAACATTAGACATTTCGTACATTAGCCTGGAAATATTCGCCTAGCTTACTCAGAGTTCAAATTCCCATTGCTTCTCAATTGAAAAGTAGAGAGCGCTAGGTTACAGAGTTGTAACAAAAGCCTTGCTGCCGATTGTCGACGATCTTGAGACCAGATCCCTCTGAGCTGAAATGCCAGGCAAACGTCTTTATAGTCTTTCCAAACTTTGTCCCCGTCCCGTGGCGCAGTCAGACTTATGTATGCCAGGCAACGGAGGCTTAAGCACTGCAGGAGCGTTCGATGAACATCCTCTTCATGATTCAGCGCAAAGCTCAAAAGCAAGCTGCCCTGTCTCATTCCCAATTCCTGATGGCGAAAAGCTATCGAGGAATTGACTACACCTCAGTTCATCAATCCCCAGCGAAACTTGGTGCCCACAACCACACCGATCGAGGGGTTGACTACACCATATAAATCACTTAAATCTCCTAGAAATCACATCACATCACATCACATCAGCGGCCTTTCCTCAAGGGAGCCGCTTTTTTATGTCCTATGCGAACTCTCATCGTCTCGACCATCTGCCTCGCTGGTTTATTGGCTGTCAGTTGCAGCAACACGAAGGATCAGGCCAGTGCACCGATCAGATCTGATGTCTTGGTGTCTTCAAAAGAATCATGGAATGGGGATCGGTTCAGCTATCCGCAAGGCAAAGCTGAGATGACATTGATAAGAGCTGTTTTTCCGCCTGGTGCCAAAACCCCAGTCCACACACACCCTCAACCTGGTGTCGTGTATGTCGAGAAAGGTTGGATCAAGTGCACACTCACAGAGTCTGGTAAGGCAAGGGAGTTCAGGCGAGGAGAAGCCTTTGTTGCCTCGACCGGAGACACCCAACACGCCTGTGAAAACATTGGCAATGAAGATGACGTTGTGTTTGTTGCTTGGGCAGGGGTAGAAGGAGTGCCGCTCAAGCAACCTGTCAAAACTGAGTGAAGCCAGAACTGTTGGCAGTGTTGGTGACAGCCCCTCTTGCACATCGCGCCTGCGCAGGTTTTTATATAGGCAATAAAAGAGCCCCCCAGCTAACAAGGGGGCGGATTTGTGCAAAAACCGACTGATCCCCATCACCCGGCCACGGAAAGAGAATAGTGGCTGTCAAGGGTGAAGGTGATGGTCTTCACACTATATTTAGGTTTAAATGCATTTATATTGAGTTTCCAGCACCACTTGTAGTGGAAGCTTGTTTTTTTGATCATTTTTGCCTAAAAGTTGATTTCCCCATCACCCAGACCCGTCGCTCTCCTGCGAGGGTCTTTTTTATTGCTTGCCATAGAGCAGCCGCTGCCTTTGTGCCCCAAAATCTTTGCCCTGTTGGAATGAACAGAGGTTAGAGATGATTGTCGATTGGATCGACAACAAGATCTTGAACAAACCAATGTCCTTCTCGCCCACAAAGCTGAGCACAGCCCAAGAACTCAACAACTCTGCTCAAAACTGTGAATATCAAGTCGGTGTGTCCTGCCAAATCTGTTGAGTGATTGACTGAAGATTCAGCATCACCAACAAGGCCCCAACCATCTTGCGCCCAGTTCAGCCTGGCTTGCGTCAAGCAAGACAACAGTCTCAAAAAAAGAGAATACTGCTGGTTCATTCAATCGCGAGTTTCAATCGTGCAGAACAAAAGCCCCTCGCTTGCAGCAGAGGCCCTTTGTATCCCCCCTTACCAGGTGTTCTCACCACCTGGTGCTAGCGGTCAGATTTCAGCTGCCGCCAATTCTTTATCCTTCTCTGCTGCTGGCAGAGAAGACTGCAATTCAGCAATCCGCTTCTCGAGCTGTTCAACAACTCCGAGACAATCTGCTTTGCGAGCCTCTAGGCAAGCAAGGCGTTCAGCGTTCTGACGCTCTTGCAGCTTTTCGTACTCAGATGCAGGGATCACAACAACGCGATCCCTGGATGATCAGGCGAGTGATTGAACTCTGTTGTATTAACGATGACAGCAAGACCGCCTGAGACCGCTTGAAACCACTTCGATAATCGATGCTTTGGGCTTAGATAAGTAGCAATAAAGCCTCGGCTATCCGTACCAACGCAGGCCCCAAAGCCCCCACATTGGCGTTGTTTTTTTGTCATTGTCATGGAACGTCTTTTGGCAGGCACATTCAATGCCTCAATCAAAGCTCACCCTCTCCTTCATCCTCTTCACATCACTCTGGATTGTTTGGTCCGCTTGGGATGCAGTGCAACCTGTTCTAAGTAGTGGTCAACTGGCTGCGCTATTCCCTTTACTGCCAGTAAGCGCACTTTTATTAGGCCTCTCGTTCTTCGATAACGAAGATGATGATGATCACAACGGTGGGACGCTTCAACCCATCTATGCCAAGGCTAGAGCTTAATCAGGTGGATTTTTACACGATCACACTCGGCGTTTTTATCGCGCTGTTTTGCCTCACTGTATACAGGATTGCTGATCAGCCTGCCTAAGCAGCACGGATACAGGTGGCGACACAATTCCATTCTGATTCAGTGGTGTCATCCCAATTCTCTGGTTCGGCACTTAAGTACACCGTCTTCAAGAGGTTCACTGACTCATCAACGCTTGTTGCTTGAGGGTCTCTTGCACGAGCCAATGCTGCCTTTTGCTCTTCAGTGAGTGTTACTGGAGAGTAGTTATCCACGAGTTTGAGTGTTGCTGGCATGTCGAAGAATTTTTGTTGGCTCTTAATAGCAACAAAAAAGCCTCTCAGCTAGGGGTCTTGATCTCAATTCAATGTGAACTAACTCACACATCAAAGCCTGAACATCTGCAGGAGCGATGATCAGGGGCATTTGGGTGAGCAGAAGGAGTGCTATCAAGCAGGGGCACTCACTCCAATCTCATAGGGGAGAGTGTTGCTGCGAACTTGGCATACTTAGGCTCGAGCAAAACCTGCTGCATCGCTGTATTTGCGGCCATTTAACAGCTGACCCTAGAGCTAATACATGCATCAACAAAGAGTCTACGCAACTAGGATATCACACTAACAGGTTCCTAAGGTATTAAAGCCTTCCAGAAGCTAGCGCCCTTGGGCCTCCCGCCCTATGGGCCAAAGCATGAATTTCAGTCGTCTGGGCGATGCAATTCGCCAGCGAGGCCAAATCCAAGCAAGAAGTACAAATAAGCCATCGCTCTAAACATTGGCCCTAAGCATGGAGCGACCAACGCGAGCACCCTCGCCAACACAAAAGATCTGGCATCAATTGACATTCCTCCCGGCTTCTTACCTCTTCCTTGACAGATGGATCGATGCCAAAGCTGTCGCCAGGGGCAGGCTGCCCGTCCACATGTTGCCAATACAGGTGTACTATGCTTGTTCACGTTGCCGATAAAAACACCATGGCTGCAAACACACCAATCCCCAACAACCCCACCACGGGTAAAGCCTGGACACGCAATGAACTGCTTACAGAGCTGGAAGTAGAGCGCAAAAGAAACTCAGAGCGAAGCAGTGGAATTGTCTCCTGGGCTGAGCAAGTTTCAAATGTGCAAGCTCGTTGGCACATCCATCTCAAAGAATGGACAATCCTCACCCACCAAGTCTACGAACTGGGCCGCGAATGCCGCGTTTTTGCAGAGACCCGCCTGCTCGCGAGCACGAGTACCTCTCTAACGCGATCGAATTGATAGCAACTAGCAAAAAGCAAAACAAAAGATTGCCGATGGATCAGGATGGATTAATGCTGTGACCGATGTCATTTTTTTCTGCGAATCATCGAGACCATTGATCATGAGCAAGACAACTCGAACCATGCCCTACTAAATCCACCGAGAAGGTTCCAGAGAGCTGATGGGCCAGTCAAGGCTCATTGCCCGCGGAAGATGAACATGCTTTTGCCGCTACGAATGGCACTACCCCTCAGCCCTTCAACAAGTCCTGGTTGTCGCTGGATTGAAAGCGTCGTTTCCAGGAGCCTTCAAGATCAATTCGCTTGTTGATGCAAACCAAGAGCCCTAGTCAAAACCAGGGCTTTTCCTTCGTCATCGCCAGAGTCTCTAGGCCTCAATCCCATACTCAATTGCGATTTGATGCAACTCATCAAGCGTCAATTCGGAAAAATAACTCCGCAAGCAAAGCAAGGATTCAAAGCTCTCTAAGGTGCCACCACCCTCTTTAAGTAGCAATATTCGAGCCAATCTCATGGCGAGTTCATTCTGGGTCATGCGGCGATCTCTTCTGTGAGCTGAGGGTCTGGGTCTTCCCCGCATGGAGTCGTCAGTTTTTGCCATCCATCAAGAAGCATCTGACCACATAGTTCAAGGGCTTGATCCAAAGGAAGCCTCAGGCGCAGTTTCATGTGCGATGGAGTTCCATCCATTTGTGCACTCCATTGATCAACAAAAACGAAGGGATTTCTTATCCAACTGTTTGCATCGCGGTGGAAGCGATAGCAGAAATGGCCATCAGGACTGATGAGCCAGCCATTGACCTGCTGCACTGGAGGGCTTTGCATGACACCAACGAAAGTACGCCTGTACTAGCCTCGCTCCTGAAGTCTGTCAATAGTGACGATGGACTGCACGCTGATCTTGTTGGCTACGCCCCTACATGCCCTTGATTAGGCCTTCCTCCGGACGATCGCGACGACCCGAAAACCCATTTCAAAATCGCGCTGTGAGATTTGCGCCTTGCCCAGGCATCAAAAACACTCCTTCGCAGAGCTGCCCAACTTCACGCAACGCATCTGGCCTGGTTCGCAAAGGTAACGCCCGTCCAATTGAAAATTTTGATCAACCCCATAGCCATCATTGAGCCCTGCAACGACTTGGCAGGGCAAGTTGCCAGAAGCTATAGACAACGGTGAAGAATGCAGAAAAAATTTTCACCACAACAGAATGAAAAACCACCAAGTAAAGCCTCACTTTCCGCGGGGCCTCTACTTATTGCGATGATTTAAAAATATATACCTTGAGAGCACGTATTTGCCATACTATCAATCAGTTGAGCCCTGTTAGTTTAGTCAGGACAGAGTTAATGATGACATTCCTTGGCTTCATGATGAGTTTTCTAATCAGTATTTCACCAGTAGTCCCAAGTGCATTGGCTCCGGAATCAACCTCATTTACATGTGATGGAAGTCTTGTCGAAACAACAATCTACAACAATGAGAATGGAGCATACAGCAGAGTAGAAGCATATGAAGAGCTTGATGCTGGGGCTTTTATCGTGATCAACCTAGTAAATTCAAAACTGATGCTACCAAGAACCTTCAACGTTGGCGAAACCAGTTTTACTGATGGCAAATGGTGGTGGAGCTATGAAGATCATCAACATCCAACCTTCAGGGGTCTTACACCACTCGGTGAAATTCAAGAATTTAACTGTGAAGCTCTATAAGTTAACTTTAGCTTAGGAATGGCTACCACCTTCTCTAGCAAATTAGCATGTAGTTAGCGACAGTCAAATGAATAGTTCCTAAGCTTTGTTGCAAATGATTGATCCAAATTGACAAAGAATTACCTCCAGTAAGCGAGGCATACACAGAACAGCGCTTAAGAAAAATCAGCGAGGGCAAACTAGTGTGAGGGATAGGAGATCACACGTCCTTTTAATGAGCCTGCGTCGACCTGGTGCCATTGCTGTAGGGGTTAGTGGGTCTGCTGCTGTTGCGTTGTCACTGCTTAAGGAGTCTTACCAATGACGAAGTCGGGCTTGAAAGTCAAAATCAATGAGTTACCAGACAACCACATCTCGATAGAGCTAGAGGTTCCAGCAGCACGCTGCAAATCAAGTTATGACGCAGCCTTATCGCGCCTAGGTAGCGCGATAAGGCTGCCAGGCTTCCGTCCAGGCAAGATTCCTAAGCAAGTGATCATTCAGCAGATCGGTATCGCACGTATCAAAGCAGCAGCATTAGAGAAGCTGATAGATATGACATGGAAGGAAGCCATCGTTCAAGAATCAATTGAACCAATTTCTGAGGCGCAGCTCAAAGAAGAACTTAGAACTCTTGTGGATCGGTTCAGTCCTGATAAAAGTGTGACATTTACTCTTGAAGCAGAGGTGGTTTCAGCAAGCAAACAGGAAGAAGAGTGAAAAGCCGACCGGTTAGAACTTGAAAAGAGTAAAGAGACAAAGAAGATCAGAGCATGACTAATAACTGTTGGTAGTCTTATAGGGGGGGGGGGTGACTAAGCTATAGATTTCAATTTAACGCAAGATGTTGGTCAACTAGATAAGAATTAAGGGTGATTGACTCATGAATCAAATCAAACTGGTTGAGATCACAATCGTCAGATTCGTTTGCCACATTAGCTCCGCCGCGCAGTTGTTCTGACTAATCTCTTCTGCAGTTGGCTTGATACCGGTGAAACGATCTGAACTCTTGAGAGTCATAACAGGAGCGGCAGTGTTGAGTATCAGCCAATGTCTTGGGCGCCCAAGCCAAGCCGTGGCAATGGAGGGAAAGCCTCCTGCTCTAGACGCTCAAGCCCCAGACTTTGAGCTAGAGGCCGCTGCTCAAGAAGGTGCACTGGCTGAGAAATTACAACGTGATGCCTTTCTAGGCAGTTGGCTGGTTCTTTACTTCTACCCTCGCGACTTCACCAGTGGCTGCACACTCGAGGCGCGTGGATTCCAGCGAGATCTCTCAGACTTTAAAGCTGCAGGTGCAGCTGTTGTAGGAGTCAGCGCTGATGGCACCGAAGAACACGTGAGTTTCTGTAGCAGCGAAGGGCTTGGATACACACTGTTGTCTGACCCAGGTGGAGTCGTAAGCAAAAGGTATGGATCATGGAGTTCACCATTCAGCCAACGTCATACATTTCTGATTGATCCCGATGGCATCCTTCGCGCTCGCTGGGAAGACGTAAGTCCATCCCGCCACAGTCAAGATGTCCTGCGAGCATTGAAGGAACTTCAGCAGTCATAAATGAATCGCGAGAGAAAGAAACAATCTACCTTCTGCCCAAACGGCGAAAAACTTATCGCAAACAGTCAAAATAATAGCTCAAATATCTTGAAATTAACTGCAATGTTGTGCACACCGGAAAGCGTTGATACTGTAAGGATTCATTCCTTCTGTCAAGCAAGTCTGAAACTAGATAGAATGGTGCACTGCTCAGTATAGGTGAAGCCATGCTCTTTAATCCTGCTCAAAAATACAAGACAGCCAAACATTTCATCTGGATAACTTCTCCTAGAATCGGCTTATTGAGTTTTGCTTTGATAATAAGCCCATGGTCTAATTCTGCCCTAGCGGAAAAACTAGTTCCAATAACGTCCTCAGAAGGAATGGTCTTGTTGCAAAGAAGCAAGTCTGTATCAGATTACGGCTCGTTAATGGAAGCTTTTCTGACCCAATCAAACCTTGCCTATTGCGGGGTTGCCAGTGCCGTAATGGTTCTAAACAGCCTAGCAATTCCGGCACCTCCAGTCGATGGTTTCAGAAACTACCACTTCTGGACCCAAGACAATATCTTCGATTCGGATTCATCTCAAGCAGTAATTAGACCAGCCAAAGTCAAGCGTCAAGGCATGACACTTCAAGAAGTTCAAAACCTACTCAGTCATCATGGTGTTTCATCTAAGCGTTTACACGGAGACATCCTTAGTCTGTCAGCATTTAGATCGCTTCTGAAAACTAATCTTGACGATTCAAGTGATCGCTTGATTGTCAATTATGACAGAAAGGTTATTGGCCAAAAAGGCGGTGGACACTTCTCTCCACTAGCAGCTTATGACGCTGTTACTGACAAAGTTCTAATCCTAGATGTTGCCAGATATCGCTATCCTTCTGTATGGGTAAAAACACATGATCTATGGAGAGCAATGCGAACATTAGACGTCATATCAGGATTGCAGAGAGGGATGCTTGTTATTGAATAGTGTGCAAGATTAGGGAGAATCATTGATAAAATCATTGCTCATGACACTTGTCCCTTTTCGCAAAGAAATACTAATGCAATAGATAAATCATTGTCCCTATAAGTTCTAACTTGACAAGATTATGCCTAGCTAAGAGCCAGCAGAACCATGAGATGAAACCAATCCGGGAGAATGCTGATCAAGTGATGACCCAGTAGCCACTCCAGTCGGGCTTCATGCCATCATGTCGCCCCTGAGGATCGATCTCAAGGACGACTGAATATCCCTGTAGACGGATGATCGCGGCATGATCATCCTTGTGGATCTGATCCATCGGCTCGAACCAGCGGCGACGTGCCTTGCCCTTGGCAATTTGGGCTGAAGGTGCGACCACAAGTTCCAAATGATGCTGTTCAAGCATTTCGCCAGCCTTATAACCTCCCAGATTGATGAACCAGAGCTTATTGGCCTCATTTGCTTTGACATTGCCGGCGCTAGCCATTGTGATCCGGTAACCATCCACGAAGCGGATGCGCATGTAGCTGTCCACATGCAACCCTCGAGGATTGCCAATCCATTGTGATTTCAGCTGGGGCACTGTTGATTCAATCGTTTCACCCACCACCCAGCGCACATCGTGCATCTCCACGTGTCCTCCGCGCGTCCTCCCACCCAACACGACAAGGTAGAGATTCATCTCTATAAAAGATTAATCAAGGAAAAGATCATTTTTGATGCTTAAAAATGAATACTGATCGGAAGCTTCACTTAAGCCAGCTTGCTAAAAGAAAAGACCAAAAAATAGTTTGAGATTAGACTTTCAGCTATTCCTTTTGAGGCCTCCAAAGCAACAATACAACCCAAAGAGTAGATGAGACAACGATCAATGCCTCAACAAGGTATGTGTGCATACTGAATTCTCTCGTTCTTCACAACCCTAGCAAGCATTTTCAAGAAAAGAAAGCAAAATACTTAAACATGATTAACGGCAAAAAAAAAAATTAGATTAATCCCCATATTAAATCATGAATCTACCCTTATTTCATTCATCCTTGCACTACGAGCAAAGCCTACTGGAGTGAAGAACGGGGGCCTATAGGCATAAGAATAAAAGCAAACATCGAGATTAATTATCAACAGACTAGAGAGGGACAACTCGCTCCAGATAGTTTGTTAATCCTATCGATCAAGTCGATTCATTATTGCGCGCACGTTTTACCGCTAGACCAGCTTCTACAGCAGTTGTTCCAGCGACAAGCAAGAGACCTATAAGACCCACTAATTGATTTCTTTGATCATTAACAGGATCAATGTCTTGACCCAAGACAGCACCAAGAACAATCCAAATACTAACGATCGCGGAAGTAATCCAATAGGCCTTCCACCTACGTTGATAGAGGTAACCGGCCCCAATACCTGGCAAAACATTTAATGCAACAGCAACCCAACCAGCAGAAGATGCAACAATTTGATCTTTGGTCGACTTATCCATGTGAAAGTGACAAACAGTTAATATCATAGCAAATCAGAATGATGCAATAGCCGACATGCAATTAAGCATAAACAGCCATGCAGTTACAAGACAAAACCAATCTGTGTAAATTTAAAACAGTTGAATTTTAAACTACTAATTGACTTGGCCCTCCTCCTCCATCAGCAAATACAATACTTCTAAGTCCAGAATTGATTCAGCCACTTTACGCCTTAAGGAAACGAGTGCTTCAGGTTCCATAGCAGACTCTGCAATCATCAGCTTTGCCTGTTGAACAGCATGTTCCAGGTTTCTAGCTTTAAGCTTGCAAATGTGCTTATTAACTTTGCACTGCTTCAGAGTATAAGAGTCAATCATAAAATCAATACATCAATCAAGGCATGCATCAAAAAAAGGAAATCTTAGTTTTAGTCTCTTTCTATTTTAGCTCCCACGAAGGAGACACTGTTTAATTTTTAACTCCTCCTAGGAGTCCTAAGGTCATCCACAACAATAGAGTGACTTAGCCTTCGTCTTTTGTATGAATCATGGCCCATTAGGAAAAAGCAATACTCTCAGGATGCAAGCAAACACTAGTTTAAACTAATGAAGAGGTCATGGATTAGCAATGTGTGCATAGAGTCTGGATTAATTGTAGCCTTCATGCAAAGAGTTTCGTCTTATTTGCCAACTCAGATTACTTCCTTTGTTGGCTTTATTGCAGTCAAGGCTTTGTCGCGATGACTGCAAAAAATGGATCTCCTTTGCCGCCTAGCAACCCCAATACGCCTGTTGAGCGAGTCTGCTCTGCGATGATCTCAGGCTTTGGCCAACCCTGAGCCATCAGCACCCTAGAAACGTAGGTGAAGTGATCACGGTCATCGCCATCCCTCCAGATCTGCGGAGCTTTTGTGAAAAACATACGATTCGAGAAGGCAACAATAACTTGGCCCTTCGAACGCGTCACACGCAATAACTCCTCAGCCATATCCTCAGGCTGCTGAAGGTATTGCCAACCCGCAATGATGAGAGTCGCATCAATGCTCTCATCCTTAAGCGGAATGGACTGGTTGAGATTGAAATTCTGAACCCAATGGCTATCAAGCCGGTTGTTGGCCACTAGTTCCTTTTCATTGAGGCCATGGCCGATCACACGGTCATAGATGACGTCATCAGGCAGGTGAGACACCCAGCTCGACATCAAGTCGAGCACTGTGGAGCAAGACGGAATCTTCTCGCGATAAAGCCGCGTCAAACGCCCCCGAAATGCCTCGTCCAGATGATGAACGAAACGAGGCTCAGCATAAAAAAGCACGTCATCGTTCTGATCGAGCTTGGAACGTTGTTCGTTTTGAAGAACTTGAACCGCCAAGGGGATTGCGAAGCGATGCTCAGTCTCGCCTGCTGCAAACCATTCCGCGAGTCAATAACCTGAAGGCCTCACAAGATTCAACTAAGCTAATATCGGCAAAACATGCTCGCCATAGTCGACTTTTGCGAGTTTCTCTATATAGATCATGTCAGTGCTAATCCACTCGAGCAGATGAATTTGAAGCTGCCAAAGGGGAACTTTTAGGAGCATTATCAGTTAATTTTCTTACCAATAATTGCAGCTACTTGCAGGAAATAGAAAGCCCCAGAACTAGCAGGAGCTTCATGAATCGCCACTGAGCTTGTAGTGGTTCGTCCTTACCATAAAAATTCTTTTCATGCCGAGAACGAGCAGGTCTCCTTTGCTGCGGCAGGCTCAGCGATAGGTGCCTTGATGGCTTGCTTGGCTTGCGGCAGTGCTGTTTGGAGCGCCTCAATCTGTGCTTCAACCTTGTTGACTGAATCGAGCAAATCGGCCCTTACATTCTCGAGATGAGAAACACGTTCTGCGTTCTTGTGATCCTGAGCAGCCTTGAAATCAGAATCACTAATCACATAAACGCGAGGACGTGTTTTATAGAAGCTTGGACTAAAGAAAAACTCGTCAAAGAGAGAGTACATGGTGATGTATGAGAGACCTTTACAGCTTGGTCGACCTAAATGCCTAGGCCGAACAAAAACAGTACGGAGAACCAGGCCCGGTTGGGATTAAAAAACCACTCCAAAGTGATATTTGTACGGTTTTCGCCAATCAGCTTGCATCGGGGAATAGATGGCTTGATCAAAAGCACTCCACAACAGCTGGACCTCGTCGTTAGAGGCACTCCCTTGACGGTGATGCTCATCAGCGACGCAGCAAAAACGACTGAGATCTCTTTTTTCACCCCTGGGCGTAAATAACCTCATCCCTATGGGGCAGAAATGCCCCTCCCCAAGGCATTTTCTAGTTATACATCTGTGGATCCCACCGCTCCATATCAAGTCAGGGCCTTGATCTAGAGGTCTGCCTCTACCTTCTGACCGCCATCCCAGAAAGGCATTTTTGTGATTGCATTAGTTCGTTGATGCCGATCACCACGTTGTGCATTGGCTCATCAGTGATGCCTTCCAGGCCAATTTCGCCATTTGACGATTGGCCATCCGCTCGCCAAATCTCAAAGCAATAGAGGGGTCTTTGAGATCAGCCAAGCGGATGGCCCTTGTTTTCCAAGGGTTGATCAAAGCTCACTTGATCGGGCGAATGTTCGATCACTCCAACATCATCAACCAAGTGGTAAGCACGAATACATGTCTTTGGATCATTGCCTACATCGGTTTTTTCTGGATCATTCATGATCTCTATGCGTGGAGATACAGCGACTCACTCCCTTGGGTGCCCGGATCATCATCCAAGGGTCTTTCCTTGCTCACGCACGAATCCATACGTTGATCTGGAAGGAACGGCTGAAGCTTTTTTCGATCAACGTCAGTCGATCGTGTTTAAAAACCAAGTTCTGCAGCTCTCGCGACTTACACTCTCCAATCAGGTTTTTTCCAGATTTCTATAGAAGGCCATAGTTTGTATTAAGCGCCTCTAAGCAATAGCTTCTCTTTATGTTAGCGAGACAAAAGAAGACTAGATGAGAATCAAGATTTTAAATTCCCCTTTTGAAATTATCCTTACTGAACTCTACGATTAATCTTTAAGGATGCCTTGATGGAAGCTCGATAACATCGCAAAGATTACGATACTTTGCCCCAAAGTACAATCATCGACAAGCTTGACATATGCGATCGAACTCAAACAGCTGTCTTTGCGATCAGACATGGCTGCATGAAATCAGCAAGGCTCAAAGAGGAATTAAATGGATAACAAATACTGCCGATCAGGATATAAAGATAGTAGACAGTATTGAGAAGCAATCATTGCTGATCATGGCGATAGGTATTGATTATTTTTTCTATCAAAAGAAAGAAATTAGTTCTTCAAAATCATTGTATATTTAACGGGATTACCAGAGCATTTCCCTGCCTAGGGTCTCAAAGATTTCAGCCCCTAAAGCCTTACTTTGGTGACCTCGGCCTGAATCGCTGATGGTCCAGTGGAAACCTTGATAGGACGTCTGGTGAAAATCTCAACACGAATGCCCGCGCGAGTAATCGCGATTAAAGCCTTGCTTAAAAAGGCTGTGCTCACGATAACGGCTAGCGGCCAACGCCAGGCCAGCAACAGCTCAAAAATGCCCCTCATCTATCGCCTCAGTTAGGAGCTAGTCGTAGCTCACCTCACCTATGACCAGCAAGCCCTGAATCATTAGTAGCAACAGTTCCGCCTTCGCCTTAATTTCTACGCAAGGGGCCCCATCTGATGCGCATGACTGAATTGACTTCGACTTAGCTCTTCCTTTGAACATCTGCCAAAAAGTAGCTCTTAGCCAGTAGGCAAGCCAAAGCCAAGGCTAGGCAAGAGAAATTTGATTCAAACGATCAGCATTGCGGAGCTAATCAAAGAACGTATCTCGTTCATTCGCCACTCAACTCAAAACCTCCCCCAAGCCCCTTATTCCCATGTATTGGTTTTGATGCGGACTAATAACAGCAGCAAAGTATCGCCACAAGCACAGGCTCAGTTCTTCACTCGAACCCCATTGACAATTGCTGGCCTATGCTCATGATCGCTCCTGCTTATATCAGCAAAGACATGGCACCTCAGAAACATTCCTGATGGCTTGACCTACATCCTCTTAGATCCCAATCAAGCTCTATTCATCACTGTTGCAACAGCAAAGGGGTTTGGGCTAATTCAAAATGCTTACTCAGCTAGCCAAGCAGCGAAAATAATCATTCACTCTCACGAATTAGGAAGGTTTGTAGAATGACTGAGTAACATCAACCACCTGAATTCCCATAAGCTCCTTCGATAGGGAGAGAATCAGGGACCCAGAAACGGAGAGAGTCTCAATCCAGTTCAAATCAATAAGCTCTAAGCGATGGCGTGCAGGCTTTTAACACCATTGCTAATCCAATGTTGTCTCCCTTTTGATTCCCCGACCAGACCCTCACCATGCAGACCCTTGACTGGATCTGGTTGCTACACCCGATTTTCGCCGTAGCCTTGATCTACCCCTTACTGGGGGTAGTCCTAAACCTGTCACTTCAAACCCGCAGTCGTCGGCTAAAACTTCAGAACGAAAGTCCAGCCAATGTCGGGAGTCTGCACAGCAATCTCGGCCGATGGCTCTCAGCCGGAGTGATCGCAATCGTGCTGCTTGCTCTGGTGGTGATGATCAGCACTGAACATCCGCTAACGGAGTTTGAGGGAGGTCTGATCCGTGCTGGATTGCTTCTACTGGTACTCATTGGAAGTTGCATCGCCTTGCTGACAACCTGGCGAGACAAAAGACCCGCTTATCGAGCAGGCTTCTCCTTACTCTGCTGGGCAGGTGTCATCGTCCTTGGGATGCAGCCGGAAGTATTCCGCCTCGGTGACAACCCCCTCAAAGCAGAATTCTGGCAATCGCATTTCTGGGGTGGCATTGGTCTCGTTGGGCTGATGCTGTTCTCGCTGGCATCCCGACAAGAAATCCTGCGTGATCTGCGCTGGCGATGGCTGCACATCACAGCCAATAGTCTTGCGGCGGTGATCTTCCTGGCAGAAGCAATCACCGGCCCCAAAGCCCTACTAGAGATCCCCCTGAACTGGCAAAAGCCTTACATCCAACAGGCAAAAGCCGAGCGCGTAGCAAATTACACCGCGAATGCTCCTAAGGCGTAAGGGTTGTTGTACGCGCCCAGGCACCAGTTCTGGAACAAACGTCATGCCGCCAAACAGATCAACGATGC
The DNA here is from genome assembly GCF_001631965.1 of Prochlorococcus sp. MIT 1303. Lineage (NCBI taxonomy): Bacteria > Bacillati > Cyanobacteriota > Cyanophyceae > Synechococcales > Prochlorococcaceae > Prochlorococcus > Prochlorococcus sp. MIT 1303. The sequence goes on along the minus strand of NZ_LVHK01000024.1, from coordinate 29,750 downwards.
GCTCTAAGCCCTCCTGGTCTTTCAATTGATCCCTATCGAGCGCTTGCCATGGTTGCCATTGGAGAAGAAGGCGTCCATGCCATCAGCATTCTTCAAACTGGTTCAACGCAGCAAACAAATGTAGGAGTTCTGCAAACAAAAGATTCTCAAAAGGGATACAAATGATCACTGTTGCCAGCTCAATTAAGCACTCAATCAGCTCTCAGGCCTAAGCCGATAATCAACGAAAAAAGCGAATCCATATAGAACTGCATCGTGTGATGAATGAAGGCACCAAGACACATCAAATGGCTGCTGAAACAGCTGCTGTGAAGGAAGCAATCAAATTGGAAACGCTTGGTTGAGCGTTTTTCATCAGAGAAGGTTGACCATGAACAAAGCTTGCAGTGCAACGCCTTTTAGGCATGAGACATCAATGCCACAAGCCGGTTCAGTCTGCAGTGCCAGAGCGCTGGGATCAGGCTCATTGCTGAACTTGATCCAAGCCATTGCATTTCTACAGAAGCGGCAAGAACCTATCTGCAGCGGAGAAGCACGAAAACAAAAAGCCTCCACTGCCCTAAGGGTGGGTACGAATAAGCAAAGCCCGCACTAATCGCGGGCCTTTTTCATGCTCTTCAACAAAAGCCTTCACTTCCTTTGATGGTTAGGCGATTGATGCTGCTAGACAGAGCGGTTTAAATCTTTAGCCAACGGGACTATTGATCGCAGCCCAAAGGAATAGAGAGACATTTGCGGCAATTGCCAAACCTACGGAGGAAACCTTTTTCATGGATCATCCAGGGAACCCTTCCACTGCAGCAAATCACGATGTGCCTTTGCCAGAGTCTGTCAGTAAGCCCTCACAAGGATATGGAAAGGAGGCCCACTGCTCAATAGAGGAATGGTCACTGATCCTGAAGTTGATGTGGCCAGGAAGAGCTTTGAGAAAGGTTGGTTCTTGTGCATTCGCTCACTTCTTTGAACAATTAGTGGCAACTCCATCCTCAGCTGAGCAAGGATGTAAATGATCAATTGAATGGCTGGGCTAATGAGCCGCCACGGTTACACCATCAGCTATCGCGATGCTCAGAGTCATCGGTGCGAATTCTGTGCCTATGCAAATGACTCTTTTGAGGCCAGGCAGGTTGCCATGGAAACGATCAAATTCGTCCATGAGCATCCAAATGCGATTGATCACATTCTTCGCTCAAGCTAGGACAAGAATTTGAGCCCTAGAGCTCAGCCTTCGTCAACCATCCAGCTGGTGGCTAGAGGTCAGGGATATCCTTGAAACTTTTGCCCCTTGTTTAGACTATTTTTGAATGACAATTCCATATTTAGCGTACTAACTAAGCAATAAGAACTTATCGCCCTGCCGATGGTGTAATGGTGGCCATGGTTGATTACCTAGGTGACCACTTGCCGCGCAAAGATTTGTTCGCTTCCTTTCGGCCGAAACGCACCCAGAGACAGAACAGCTCATAGGAACTGGATCTCAACTTGACCAGCTGGGATTGAGCGTTCCAACGCCAGTGAAAACCATTCACACAAGCGTGCAGAAACGTCTTTCACCATTGTCTCGGAGCACCGCTTGCACAACTAACAAGAAACTGAAGCTAGGAGGTATGGCTTCAGTTGAACCATCAAACCGAGCAGATTCACCGCCAGCTCAATGTGCGCCGATAAGCAATGGATGCGTCAATGCTGTCGAATCTCTAATCGCAAATCAGAAAAAAAAAACATTCCCAGGAGAATCTTCTTGGACCCAACCAGCAGACATTAACCATCAAGGCAAGAGCTACTAGGAGGGATCAGCTGCTCGATTGGAGTGGACTCAACGTCTGCGACTACGACGACGTTGCTGAGCCTTGCGTTTGTACTTCTCGACTGGGGTCTCGTGGTGACGAATGCGCTTGAGATCAGAAAAAATCCCAGCCTTAGAGACTGCTCGCTTAAAGCGACGAAGGGCCGATTCAACGCCCTCATTCTCCCCTACCGTGACCTGAGCCATAAGCAAATTCAACCAATCAACGAATTTACCAGGCCACCTCTCGTTAGAAATTCACCAACACAACAAAAAGGTGTGCGGCATCACCTTGAGAATTGGAGATCTGATCAATAAACCAAGCCTATGCAAGGCATCAGGATTTGGTATTTCCATTGATCCAAGGCCACTCCTGTCGGTACTTTTACCTACATGAAGAAAAGCCAATTCAAAGCCAGGACCAGCGATCTCTACGAGGCCATCCTGATTGCCTCAGAGAGGGGCCATCTTTGGGGTCTCGATCGCTCCAGAACAGCAAACCAGACACGCCTGGTTCCTGATTTTCACCAACCCCGCTAGGCAGTCAACCGCTGATTGCTCACTTCAATCTGGCCCAACAGGAGCATTTCGCTCAGACATTCCTTTGCTGATTCCGCTACAGCATTAGTTCGCTACAAATCGGTCGCTTCGATCCCAAGAGGGACCAATTTGACAACCAAAGACAAAAGGCAAGTGTTGTTTACGAGACAAACAACCCTTTATGCAAAATATCTTCTCAGGCAAGCCATAGTCCACTGAAGATCCACTATCAACTGCTGCATCCTGCCAAGGTCTAACCAGGCAAAATCTGCCAAAAGCCACTGACGGTTCTACTGAACTCACCACTTGCTCAGAACGACCTACACCCCGAGCTCTTGTGATGGGCTCACACATCTTGAGAAGTTCTATCAGAACAAGGAGATATCAAGGCAGCAATGACCCCCATCTAATTTGCCAAACCTCGTCCCAATTGCTTCGGGCAAAAATCATGGCGAACGGGTTTCCAAACGCATAAAGCACACCCCCCGGCGACAGGTTCAGGGGGACTGTTCTCACTCATTCAAGTTAAGAACGCACAATTAATGTGAATAGGTTGCGACAAATCATGGCGACTACTTGCTCAGCTCATGCTTTGCGGGAATCCGTTTATCAGATCTCCTGAAGCCAATCCGGGCAGCGAGCCGATACTTGCCCATATCGCACGACTGCAGATCTAAACAAGAGAAGATTGGCAATCCTGCGCTTCAGTAATACTTAAGCGCTTAAGCCTTGTGTGATCTATCAGTTCTTAATCAATCCCTAAAATCCTTTAACTCATTATTGAAGCCTTTGCTTCACGTAGCCCCAATGCTGATCAGGCTATTTCGCTGAGAGGTTTCTCAGTAATAGCTTTGTGGTGGGCAATAAATCCAATCTCCGCTCAGATAATGCTGCCATTGCAGAAGAAATAAAAAAACAAATAAAGTCAAAGCCACTGATGGTTCAATTCAAGTGTTAAAAACGAGCACAAGAACTGCTGAGCGATGGAGGTACACTAATTAGCAATGCTCACTTTGCTTAGGCCTCCGACCAATATGGCGCTACCTGGATGCAAAAGACCTGTAAAAATGGTCATATTATTTTCAGTTAAAAGTGGTTTATTGAGCATTGAAAAAACCAAATTTAAACAACAACCACGATTGCAAACACCGCATAAGCATCCATTCTCAGAGCAGGTAAGTTAATAACCATAACCACTATGGATTAGCTATGCGATGTTACCTAATCTATTGCTTAAAGAAAGAAAAGTATCGTTTAGAATTGGTTCATTTCTCACCTTTTCTTCTGATCACCTGGCTTCTCCTGGGTCCAATCGAAGATTCCCTGATAGCCACCAAATGCCGAGCTAATCCCGAACATCGCAATGAATAATACTCCGACAACCACAATCACTCCAATCGTCAGTGGACTCAAGTCAAGAGCCATCGCGAAAACAAGAGCACGCATGACGATCCGCAAGACATCTTCATCATCCTCTCAGATCGAGGTCAAAGCCGAAGAATTAAGCAAACTAGATCCATGCTCACGTCTACCAGGAAAGCTCCGGACAACTGGCACGCTAAGACTCGCTTGAGCGACCCGTGCCTAGGATGGATTGAAATCAAAAGGGAGAGGGAACCTTGGGGACCATCATGGGATTCCGCCTCAAACTGCATGAACAGGTAATCAATCAATCCACAGGAGGCAATACATCGATATTCAATAAATTAAGTGGCGCAACAATTGCTGTTTCAATATTTTTTGCAGTTCTAAGCACTGAAAATCAAATTGATTTTCAGTTTGGCGGACAAATAGATGCAATCGATTGGATCATTGGCTGTCTGTTTTGCATTGAATATTTTTGTCGAGTGTGGACGGCCCCACTTGAGGGCAAATATGGAGAGGGTATAGAAGGCACGATTCGCTACATGTTCTCACCAATGGCCATTATTGATCTGATTGCAATTATCCCCTCCTTTATCGGCGTAAGAACAGAACTAAAGATCCTGAGAATTATTCGTCTTCTTACGATTCTAAAGGTTGGCCGCAGCGAAAGATTCAAGCAAAGCATGCTTCATTTCAACTATGCACTCAGATCCAAGAGCCAAGAGCTGCAGATATCTACTGTTTATACATTATTACTTTTACTGATTAGCAGCACATTGATGTATCTTGCAGAGTCATCTATTCAGCCTGATCTATTAGGTTCAATACCAAGATGCCTCTGGTGGTCAATTAATGCAGTCAGCTCAGTGGGGCATGGAGATTCAGTGCCAATTAGTGCGGTAGGCAAGATTATCGCTTCAGTAACTTCTCTTATGGGAATTGGCGCCATCGCCATACCTACCGGAATTCTTGCCGCAGGTTTTAGCGAATCAATTGCTGTGCAAAAGAATAATCTTGAGGAATCTGCTCAGGAAAGCATTACTTAGGAATCGACACACGGCAATTTGTTCACAATATCAAACAATCAAATCCTTGTTTTCAGGCAAAAGTTGAAAGATGAGAGTTTTAGCTGTGGTTGGCTAGATAAAGTAAGGCATCTCTATCTTTCAGCCTATTCTCTTCTAACCAATCAATGAGCCAAAAGTGCGCAGCCTCTGCAAACGAAGCTCACAATGTTGGCTTCTGACAGAAGAGGCCTCTATTGCCGAGGGAAGCTTCCTATAAGATCGCCAACTATTAGTTAAATAGACCAACAATTGCCATCACCAGAAGAACTGCGCTGGCAAGGAGGCTAATGGCAAAGCCTGGCCCTCTCAGCTTGGCCGCTTTCCAATAGCCAATGCCATAGGCAATACGTGCGCCCACCCAGATGAAGCCAATCAAGCAGGCAACAGACGTGTTACTAGAAAGAGATGCTAGCCAGAACACCGGCAGGAAGAACATCATCTGTTCAAGGGTGTTCTGCTGAACACGTAGCACTCGCTCAAATTCTTCTGGCCCACTCGTTGCTGGAGCTTTTACTTTGTGCTGGCTTCGTGCAAATGCCACAGCAAACATGGTTGCTTGGTAGACGATCGCGGCAGCCAAGGTGACAACGGCTGGAAGCACAGGAATGGTCATGAAATTGGTATCAGCACAATGACTTTAAGGATGCCATCTGAATTCCAGCCTTGATGACCAGCGAGTGGGGCTGTGCCTCTCTGATGAAGAGCAGTGTTTGTCTCTGCATCGCCGCTTGGTCCAAGCAACTAGCTAACCAGAGCCACGACATTCATAGCTGCCCAACTGAGGGGAAAGCTCCTCCCTGAAGTCGCGCACTTGACCAAGGTGATCATCATCGTTGAACTAGCGGCTGCTCCCCCCTCAAATTCCCCAAAGCCCAACAAAGAGAGAGTCCTGTCCTGCTGTCTTGGCAAGGGATCGGCCTACAAGATCTTCTGCATCGAAATTCCGCAAAACCTCAAAACATTGCTCCACACAACCTGGCTTCAGTCTGTATCTGAGAGCTGACGCTGCAGCACGATATCCAGGCCTGGCGCAATCGGTCTGAACTCCCTAAGTCTGGGGCTCCAGATAGCACCACTCGCCAGCTCCTCCATAGTCGCCAGGGTCATATCCTGACCCTCAAGCAACTGCAATTGGCCAAGGGAAACACACAGTGGCCCTCGAAACACATGCGCCACAAGCGTGCTGCTGTGGTTGCTGAACCAAGGAACGAGGAGATTTTCAGGTGCCCAGTTGATTTCCTCGACAAGTTCACGGTTCACGGCCTGAAAAGGCGTTTCCCCTGCATTCAAGTGACCTCCAAATAATCCCCAATGACCTGGAAACAAGATTCCTTCGATGTCATCACGAAGCTGAAGGAGCCAGCGACCATCCCTTTCCAGCACAGCAAGAGAGACCTCGTGCGTCATCTCTTCATTTCGAAAAGTCGTTACCCATAACGCCAGCCTGCCGCACCCTTTTACTTAACGTCTTATAGACCCGCCAAAAGGTTCAAAAATTCGGCTCATCAGGTTTTGTTCTGTAAACAGATGCGTTGTCCAAGGCTATTGACCTTGGAGAGGGCTTGACCACCTGTCCAATCATGGCCACCACAGCAATCGGAAACAAAAGGCAGCTAGCCAATCCCTGGAATGTGAAAAGGGAGCTTGTTGTCAAATGCCACGAGCCAGCGCTGCACCGCAGGCACACGCAACAAAGCCAAAGGCACAACAATATTCAGAGCAATCCAGGCAAAACCAAGGATTGCGCCGATTCGTCCACTCTTCTTGAGCAAACTCTCTTTCGGCTGCGGTTCGTCCATCGAATCACCGCTCATCAATCTTTCTGCATTATGCCCTCGACCAAAAAGGAGGCTCATTGCAGCCCCATGGGGGAAGCTGATCAACAAAAAAAAAAGACCCTCGCGTGACGCGACGGGCCTGGGTGATGGGGAGCTTTATTTCTAAGGGAAAGAGCTTATTGACGCAAGCCCCTACAAATAGCGCTTCGGCTTAAAGAAAGTACAAGTGGCACCATAAGTAGTGTTTCTGCGTATGACAGGTTGCAAGCCTGTTCCTAGTGTCAGCGTGGCTGGGTGATCGGCATCAGTCGGCTTTTTACTTCAGTGCGCCTCCATCAAGCAAAGGGGCTCCTTTTTTCAATGCGCAAGGTTCAACGACCAACCACCTAGCCGTGCTGAACTTATAACCAGAACAAACTGACCCCATTGACTTTCCCCACTCTTCTGGCCTACGCAACAATCGGCGACGCAAGCAATGCAGGCGTACTTGGCCTAAGCATGGGGACATGGATGATCTTGACGTTGATCTTCCTAGGCATCTCATCGGTTTACTTCATTCTGCTGTGGTTCAAGATTGCCCAGCAGGAATCAAGCAAGAAGGGGAGCAGTTAAGACTTCCTGTTTTAATTTAGGCATTTCAACAGTTTAACAGTATTGCATTAACGGCATAAAATTAATCCTAGCTAAGTCTTTAGATCCTTTTCAAGCGGAGATCGTCTGTGCGACCTAGCAGGCCTCAGAGCAGTCAGATTTACGCCCATATCAACCGCGTTTTAGACTAAATAGACTAAAGAAGCAGAGATCTCAGCTGATTAGAGCGGTCGCTTTCTTTTATTAGCGCTATGTTCGTAGAGCTTAGGCCGGCTTGATAATAAGATGGGAAATTTGTATTAACAAATAGTCTGATCATCAAAAGCATAGGGGAGTATTAAGTGTCTTCAATTCCAGACAGGAGCCGACAAGAATAGACCAACCAGACACAAACGGTCTCCGAAATCTCCAATAGTAAAATCTCATATTATCTGCGGCTTCAATTCAACAATACAGGTGACAAGTTATTAATTCGTGCCTGTCACCGGGAACCCAACCATCAGCCACATATTGGTAGCGCTTTGTACTGGCTTACGGCTAGACTATGAGCAGCCAAAAGATCAATACTTGAACAACACCTCTAGCTGGTACGATTTCTTTGCGGGCAATGCAACAATACTTACAGAGTTTACAGTCGCACTAGCGACAGTTGCTTGGCTCTATATCCTGAGACAGCGACCTAAGGATAAAGATTAAGAGCAACTAATTTTAGAGACATGCTATTGCTATGAATTTATCACTTAGCACTTTAATCCTACTATTATTAGTAATGCAGGATAGTGTCAATGCTCAGGCATTTAAAAACTCAATCCGTCAATGTAGCCGAGAAGTATATGATCTAATCGAAGGAGAGTATCAATACGTATGCATTACTAAATCGGCAGTAACGCAATCAGAAGCCAGAGGGAAGGTCTTCATAGAGGAATGTAAAACCACATATGCAAGAAGGTTTGACAGATGGTCTAGAACTTTAGTAGAAAGAGTGGTCAAAGAAAAGTGCACCTCTACGCCTAAGGATCCTGAAATCATTATTGAGTACCCCGAAGTCTGGCCCTAGCTCAATACTTATGGTTGAACACTACTTAGGAATAGTCCCTTATAGCAATAGTGACTTAAGTCTAAATATTCAAACCATTACAAAAGGAGTAGGGTTATAAAGTTTAAGCGGTATGGATTACCCTCGCTTAATCAATCAAGCTAGTATTTCAGTCTCGCGGAAGTGATGCTCTTTTTCACCAGCAATGAAAACTGGGATAAGGATGCAAATGTTACATATTGGCGAGGGAGCCATACGGTAGGTAGCAAGATCTTCCACTTAGCTCTCTTGCTATTCGCTGTTCTGAACTTCCAGAATAGATGAAGTGATAGAGAAATTACCCCGGTAATGACTCCAGCCATAGCTTAATTTTGATCTCTACTCCATTATCTGGCTTAGTCAAGGTTCAGGGTCTTCACCCTATGGCCTATGGCGACCCTCAAATCACGATGCATGAATAGATCTGTCTAAGGGAGAGAGCACTCTTTTTGAGTATTCCCTCCGATCGCGCGTTACAGGGTGATGCGCTTGCCTTCAAGCAAAGAAACCACATGAGTACATGGCACATCAAGCAAAACCTAGGGAAGACCACTACGCATCCATCCTTGAGGCCTACAACAGAGGAGAGCTTTGGCCGACAGGCTCATGTCGGAGCACAGGCTGCTCAGCAGAAATCCCAGTCAACATCGAGTCGTTCCGAAAAAAATCAGCAATGCTTCGGGTCAAGCAACTGCAAGATGCTCTCGATTGGTTTAACAATTGACACTTGTAATGAAGCCACTTCTTCCACTTATAAACTTCAAGTGAATACATCATTGACTCTTAGCACGCGATGAACATCAGGCGGATCGTGACAGACCACCCATAAAGCACAAAACCTATTTACTCAAACTCAACTGCGCAAAACATACCCTCCCAAGCCCCAGCTCGACGTTTAAATAACATTGCTGCAATGGTATATCGCAACTAATAGGATGCAGTTTATCTGTCTAATGTTTCCTGAGAGTAATCAGCTAATCATTTACATCTCTTAGACCATGCATTGATCCAGTGTTAAGCAATTTCACTTCACAGCTAGCCGTCATGGCTCATTCATCAACCAAAGCGGTAGTGCTTGCGAACTGCCCTATGAACCTCCCAAATGCAAGACATTCCAGCAGAGAACACCACAAGATCGCCTGCCCCAAAGTGCACGGGCTTTCCGCCTTCGGGTGTAACGCTCACCTCGCCTTCCAACAACAGGCAGGTTTCCTGTTCAGCATAGGTCCAAGGAAAGGTGCTGGGCTCACAAGTCCAAATTGGCCATTGGCGGATGCCCAGTTCATTAATTGTGCTCTCTGGACATGAAGAGGTAACGCTAATCGCCATGGGCGGGTCGAAGGAGGACTCTCTTGAACCTAGTACCAGCCCTGATGAATTGTTTAACAAGAAAACGGAGCGGAGGGTTCGGGTTTCATTAAAGATGACGAATAGAAGCGAAGATACTAACGAGAACAAACTCTTATATGGAGCTAAGTTTGTCTGTTGTGTGAGATAAACCAATCATTTGCTCAGTTATGCCAAGACCTCATTCAACAGAAGCAAACCACTGAGGGGTAGCACCTAACGCGGATCAATCTGCGCTCCACCGCCAAGAGAAAGAAGATGAAGAGACGCTGCAGCAAGCAAAACAGTCACTACAAGACTTGGGGAAATCATAGGCAGCAGAGCCTAGGTGTAGTCACTGGTCAGACAAGCTGCACATCAGAGATGCCACTTTATTAAGCCTATGCGTGTCTATCAGCTAGTATTCAAAAATTGTTTCGTGTTTTCAGAGGTCACATGTCAAAGAAAGACTGGTTCGGCATTGGATATGTGTCTGCATGGGTATTGATTTGGGGAACCATAGGTTCTCTAATTGATTTGCCATTTCTAAACTCTGAAATCTACTTGCCAGGCTCAATAGGCCAAGTCACAACCTTCGTTGTCACAGCAGTCATATCGGTGATCATTGCTGTATTTCTATATCCAAAGGTATTAGAAAATAACCTTATTGTCTCAGCATTAGGCTTGGATACTGACGAGAAGAAATAATTTCAATCAACGAAGTTAGCCTGCCATAATAGAGACAGTTAGGATTGCCAAAAGGTCTGCATTTATTTGCATATGAGAAGAGAATGGGTGAAGTTAAACACTTAAGAATCAAAACAAAAGCCTCTGAGATTAGATCCATGCATCCTCACAGCATGATTGATATCCTCACCAACAGACGAAGGCTTTATCACTTCATTAGTACTCAAAGAGTGATGACAAAAAATAGTCAACACTGCGAAAAACATGCAAGACAAAGGCGATCAGCCCCTACAATCATACCCATAGAGTTATGAGCAAGAATTCTGATCACTATTTACCTTCCAATCAATTATGGTAAAAAGCCATAAGAAGCATCATCTCTAGTCATCAGTGGATAAAATCAAAGCTTACTGAAAGGATTGGACTGCTTAACGTGCAAGAAAATGATTAAATCACATCTACACAATGCTGCAAGTGCTCACAGCAATAGATAGAAGCTCATAAAAATAAATGCAGCAATTAATGATCTTAATTTCATTGGCTTATTGCATGATTTAAGCAAGGTTGCAGCAGCAAAACTCGCTGCTGCAGAGCTGATAAAAATTCACCACGAAGTCATTAATCAACAAGTGCTGATTGCTATTTTCAATAAAATAAAAAAATAAATTGGAATTAACTTTATTATTATTCAGGTGGTACGGTCTCCTTGTTGAACAGCATTAAGCAAGCCTGCCTCCAAGCGATCAAAGGCATCTATCAATTCAGCGCCTTCAAGCATCCCCACGCTGATGCGCAGTACACAACTCTCGTTCTTAAAACCAAAACTACAACCTCCAATCGTGGCAACTCGATAATCTCTTACCAGCTGACGCATCAGGGTGTCTCCATTGCAAGCACAATCCACTTCAAGTAAGCAATAAAAAGCTCCATTGGGTTCATGTAAAAAGCGCCAGGGTCTATCGTTGCTAGCGGCAAAACGCTTCAAGAGCAACTGATATCGACTTATCAATTGAGAGACATTCTGCCGCACCCAATCAGAACCATCCAACAAGGCCGAAATCGCTGCTCGTTGGCAAAAACGAGGTGGACAGATCAAGACTGTGTCTTGAACCTTGGCCAAAGCCTTACTCCAGCCAATAGGAGCTGACATATAACCAAGACGCCATCCGGCCATGCCATAGGCCTTGGAGAACGAATAGAGCGAAACAGTATGGTTCCCTGCACCAGGAAGAGATCCAGGGCTCCAATGAGGTACATCACCAAACACAAAATCCTCATAAGCTTCATCGCTGATGTGCAGCAAACCATGCTGGGCACAGATCCCATTGATGGCGGCAAGTAAGGTTTGAGGGAAAACGATTCCGCTTGGATTATTAGGGCTTATCGTGACAATGGCACGGGTGCATTTTGTAATCGCAGCCTCTATGAGCTCAGGGTTAGGTATTAAACCAGCATTCACAGGCACAGGTACTCCACCGGCCAACTGAATAGCCATAAAATGATTAAAGTAATAAGGCAGCGGCAGAATGACCTCATCGCCAGGGTCACAGAGAACCTGAGCAATGGCATGAAATGCCATGTTGCTACCAGCAGTAACCATGACCATGCTTGCGGCCAAATCCAAACCGTTCTGGATCATCAACTTTTGCTTAATTAGCTCAAGCAGTTCAGGATCACCTCGAGCCGGGCCATAACGATTAAGGCTTGATTCTTGATTCAACAAAGCATTGTTCATTGCCAGTTTTACGGCAACGGGTGGAGCCCAATTCACCATACCCTGGGCCAGCGAAAGGGTCCCTGGCGTCTTCGCCACCAACTCGTTAAGTTCTGGAATCACAGGGTCCAACACAGCATCGATCTGCGTGCCAGGTTGAGGGTGTTTGCTTGAGGACAAAGAGTTCACGTCGATAGAGTTAAAGGTTCGTCCATTATTTACCAGTATGGAATGGAAATCTCAAATGACCAAATCCATAAGATATTGACCGACTAAAAGAGAAGAGCCACCTTCTCAACATGAAGTTATCAAAGCATTTATCATTCCTGAAATAATCCGTCTTACACGAGGCAATCTCAGCCCAGTATAAGTAGCCTACCTAAGAAGCCTGCTGAAATCAAACCCATTGCTGATCGCGATCTGCTGCCAATAGAGGCACTTACAGATCAAAAATACATGGCATAGAATTAACATCTGCGGTTCAATCAGACCTGTAAATGTTAGCAACAAAATCAATTAGTTCCGATCTTTATCTCTCTTCTAAACACTGCCATTGGAATCTTTACTGTTGCTAACCCTATTGGAAATCTGCCGATCTATCTTTCATTCAAAGATGGAGATCAAAAAACCGACAAAGCAATCGCACGCAACAGTGCATTCACCTTCTTGATCGCACTTCTCTTGGCTACATGGCTCGGGAATGATTTGCTGGCAATTTTCGGAATAAGCCAAAGAGCCTTTCAAATATCTGGTGGGTTAATTGTTATCTTGATCGGCCTTTCCATGCTCCGATCCAAACCACCAGAGGAGCACCATGACCCAGCCTCGATTGATCGGGACAAGAGTTCTTCAGGGAAAGGAATCGTGCCTATCGGCATTCCCCTTCTTGCAGACCCTGGCACACTGACGATTGCAATTGCCGACCCGGTGAATTCTTCCATCGATGGCAAAATTTCATTGAGCTTAATAGTCTTACTACTATCTTTGATAATCTATCTTATTTTTGATGCCGCCGAGATGCTTTCGTCCAAGATTAGTGTATCAGCCCTGCAAGTGCTAACGAAAGTAATGGGAATAGTGCTTACATCTATTGCTGTTCAGATGTTACTTGATGGCCTAGAAATCTCGTTCCCAAACATTTCACAATGAGCCGATGTATGATCATCAAGGCAATGAGAAATTCATAAGCTCGGCGCTTGAACCAGTAAACACCTCCATCGAGTCAACCAAAACAACAAGGTTGTTAAAGCTCATCGTCTTGTCACCTCAACTCGGATATCTGGCTGATCGATTGGCTTTTGAAGCTTAAGCAGCAACACCAAAGATCACCAGTACTCCGATGGCCTGAACAAAAACAACATAAGTGGCAGCAAAAGTGTTCATTCCTCTTCCCTCTTAAACCAGCCAAGCTCAGATCTCGCGCGGATCAATGCAGTGATGAGTGCGCCTCCAAAAAACGCTCCAAACGCTGTTGTAACCAGCAGAATTGCTAATGGAAGGTGTCTTCCAGTCTGGCTTAAAGGGTCTAAAGGATCCATCAAGCCATTAAATAGCCTCAAAGCAAATATGGAGCAAAGCTTTGATGAACTGGAATCTCACCAGATTGCTGAGTAGTGACTAGCCCAAAGTTCGCCATCACCAGCAAGGAGACCGGTCTTCGTTGACGAATCGTCCCAAGCAAGGGCAGTGTTAAGAGCTACGAGCTCCACAAGCCATTGAGTCCATCGGCACAATTGGTCATAGAAGAGGCTGTTTGAGATCCAAACAAGATCACAAAAGCCCTTATCAAGGCAAACCATCCACTCCTAGAAAGCCTGGCACATCTACCCAGTGATCTAGGCAAAGCAACTCCTAGATCAGCCAGCTGAAGGCCCCATACTGCAGAAATCTGGCAGAAGGCTTCGCACCGACGACTCATGAGACAGCTGCTCAAATGAAAAGCGAATGGATTGTGATCAAAGAAGGCTCAGTCCCCCTGCGCTGCTGGTGGTCAAAACCGAGTCAAGGTCGTGATGAAATCGGTGAAGGGCCGAATCGTGTTGCCCTGGTGTTACCAGAAATCTTCGGAGTCAATAACTGGGTTCGCAGTGTGGCCAATCGCCTCGCCACCAGAGGCATCCCAGCCCTGGCGATGCCACTATTTTCTCGCACCGCACCGGAGCTAGAGCTTGGCTATAGCGAAGACAACCTGATCGAAGGGCGACGAAACAAGGACTCAACCTCAATGGAACAAATCCTTACCGATACCTACACAGCTATTTGCTGGCTCAACAAACAGCTTGATCAACCACAAATCACTGTGATTGGCTTCTGTTTCGGCGGACACGCTGCACTGATCACTGCAACCATGACCGAGGTGAGCGAAACCTTCAATTTTTATGGTGCCGATGTAAGCAAAACCCGCCCGGGAGGTGGTGCACCAAGCCTCGAATTATTACCGCAGGTCTCAGGCCGACTGACATGTCTGTGCGGTACAGCAGATCCGTTGATCCCAACTTCAGATCGGCAAGCAATCCAAGCGGCATTACGCATGCAGGATCCTGATGAAGAGCGACTGCGCTACGTAGAGATCATTGGCGCCGATCATGGTTTTATGTGCGAAGAAAGAGAAAGCTTCGCCGCTGAAGCTTCCGCCCTAGGTTGGCGCCTACTGCTAGAGAGTTTCGAACGCTAATCATTTGGCAGCTTCTGGCGTCATCCTTGCGACTAACCAATTCTGCTTAAAAGGCCTGGGCCTTAACCCTTGTGTCAAAGGCCAGTACACAACATCTCTGGCATGGGCGACCGGGCTCAAATGTCATCACCCACCCCCTGAAACAAAGTCACTTTCTCAACGGAGAGCTAATGAGCCTTGAAATTGTTGCTGAGTACCCACGTCCGCCAGCTCTTGTGGCCTGCTCAGACCATGTGATTGTGGAGGCCCTTGGTACGCGTATCTGTGAAACACATGACTGCCTGCGTGTGCTGGAGACATTCCATCCGCCCACCTACTATCTTCCTCCAAAGGCAATGCGGAAGGATCTGCTGATACGCAGCCGACGCAGCAGTTTCTGCGAATGGAAGGGAATCGCCAACTACTGGGATCTGGTGATTGCAGACAAACGTCTCGAGGGCGCAATCTGGTCGTATCCAGATCCCACCCCAACATTTAGGGCCCTTACGGGCTGGTATGCGCTATACCCCGGACGCATGGATCATTGCAGCGTCAATGGAGAGACAGTGATCCCCCAACCCGGACAGTTCTATGGAGGATGGATCACATCCCAAGTGGTCGGTCCATTCAAAGGTGATCCTGCACATCCTCAGTTAATTTGATCGATGAGAGCACCTCAAAAGAAATCGAGGCTGAGTGCAATCATGGTGACTCTGCATCAAAGTCAGCAGCGACTACTCCCTAGGCATTGATAGTGATCCACCATTGCAGTAGCGAGTCGCCCACAACTTTGAAACTAAATTTGGATCCGTTGGGAAAGTCCTGCGGTCCCAACGAAAGGACTCCTGAAAACATACGTTCCAGCGGGCTGCCTGCCTGGAGATTGGAACAAGAGACCAGGCAATCACGATCAAGCTAACAGTACATAAAGTAGCCAAAACCACATAAGAGTGAGATCCAACCCCTTCAATCAGATTGAGGTTCTGTTCTTTACGGTCGGGGTCTTGCATCGATGCAGAGACGTTATCTAAGAGAGGTTTTTGAACGGTCATCGGTGGATGCCAACTTTCACTCATTGCTCCAATTGAGACATCAGACAAAGTTGTACACTTAAAATACGGCTTGACAAAAGCCTACAACCTGTGGGTTTCTGTTCAATGATTTCTTCTCAATGAAACGTCTAGCATACTTTCTGCTTCCTTGCCTTTTCATAACGCTCATCACCATTCACATTAATCCCGCCATGGCATTCACTATGGAAGGAGGTTTATCCGAATGCACAGTTGACACAAACTGTGTGCTTGTTGAATGGGAAGTCAACGAAGTGAAGCAGTCCTATGAGAATCTTTTAGTCATTGCGTCTCAACTACCAAGAACCAAAGTCCTCGAGCAAACCAACAATTATTGGCATGCTGTCGTTAGAAGCTTAGTTTTTCGATTCCCAGATGACCTGGAGATTCTTCAAATACCAAACGAAAAGGTTATCCAAGTTCGATCAGCTTCAAGAGTTGGTGTCTCAGATCTAGGCGTGAATAAAAAAAGAGTTGACAGTCTGTACAATCAACTGCTGGAAACGTTAAAAAACTCATAAATATAGCGCTCAGGCCTAAAAAAATAACAGCAACAGAAAAAATGCATTAGCCTCTAAATTACAAGGCCTTTTTCTACAATGATAAAACAGGGATAGCCAAGGATAAAGTTCACTTAAATGGTCTAAAAGCTATTAAAGATGCTAGGCATAAAAGAATAAATCATTAGAGTAATGGTACAAAATTCATACAAATAACCAGATCAACTGTCAAAAGGCCAATAGGGAAAGACTTCTATATTCGTCTTATATTCTACAATCTTAGCCCAAGACAAAGTTGAATATTGAGGTACGATATAGTTTATTTCAATGGCGCCAAGAAAATAGACAATGCCATACAATTACCTAGGCTAGAGTTAAACATTCTGCAAGCTGTCGAGAGAATCAATCAATCTGCTTACAGGGAAACTATTTCCTTGCTTGCCTTGTTGGAAGAAAGAACAGCATGGGCCCTCATTCACCACATTGCTTATTAGTCGTTGAGATGCGTCGTTGAATAATTAATTCACCATTTTCAATTTTATCAAGGCATTCCATGCAACTTTTATTGATCAACAATGCCTCCTTTTCCCATTGGTAGTCAGAAGAAATCGCCTTTCCGCAATATCGACAAAGAATTGAGCTGTCCATAGGCTCTTCATCCCAATAGCCTTTTCTAATCAAATTTCACAGCAAAAACCATTTAGCAATAAAGAGATATAAATCCTTCCACAATATTGGCTAATCGTAAAAAGATAGAACCCTCTACAGAGAAAGCCTTTCCTATAATGGAAAGGGGTTGATGGTTCCTTTTGGCTCACTAAGCAAGTAACTGCTCAGACAATGATCCATAAGAATACTTAAACAGCCATAGGCCTGGCCAGAGCGATCTCCCCAGGCCTGTGATGAAAGTCGCCTAGGGTACTTAAGCCAAGAGGTTTCCAGTCGGCGTTTAGCGGCCCCAAAAAAGGAGAACTTCATGCTCGAAGCAATATTTGTACTATCCAAGGGGAGCTTATAAATGGCCAGGAGAAGGCGCATCTCATCTCTGCCACAAATAAAAAGAGCAGAAAAATCGGCTAGATGTTTTCTTCAGTTCAAGTTCAGCAAAAGCCAAGAGCTCGCCAATGGAGTCATGTGAAGCTACGACAGTTAGAAACAGTTTTGAGCCATTCCTACGATTACCGTCTAATTATGGGTAACGGACAGAGTCATTCATGGCGTCACCAGTCGAACAGGCACTATCTCTCTTATCGATTATCAAGCATCCCGTGGAGGGGGTGGCCTACCTCTTCTATTTGGCTCTAATCGTTCGCTGGAGGTGGCCAAAAGCTTGGAATAAGTTCCTTGATCTATGCAAGGCGCGTGAAGAGATCAAATCCCTATAGATAGCAATGCCATCAATATTGCGCTAATTTCTATCATCTGAAAACTCTCTAGCCGCAACACCTATCCCTAACTGTAAGACCAAAAAATGCCAGCTAATTGATATCTACGCATTTGTCAGATTAAAATTCTTTGCACCAAAAAAATAACTTCATAGAAAAATTTAAAGCAATTTGACCTATCAATCAATCAGCAATTCTAGCTAACAGAAGCACTAAACAATAAAAAAATCCATAACTATTGACCAGACTCTTTTGGCAAAGCATACGTAAGTCAACACTATCAATGCTGGTGCAAAGTAGAATTGGATTGATAGCTATTAGGGTATTTCTCTGGCTAAGGTTTTTTTGGATAGAGATTAGCTATTTTTTTTGCTCTCATCTCATCCTGATAGGCTTTGCTACCTTTGTCTGGGTTAAAATCATCACTTTTAATCAAAAAGAAGGGAATACAAAAGGTAAAAACCACCCCAAAAGTTAAAAGTGCGATTCCCCAAGGAGAGAAAGGATCTAAGCCATTTGAAAGATCAGGCACAAGCAAGCTTGATTAAATCAGACACTCATTCTAGCTGTGTATCTGCCTGAACAACATCGCCATGAATCGGCAGCCAAGACCCATCAGGCATGGGTAAAAACCCCTATGTGCTATAAAGGCCTCCATCTCAAGACATAAAATGCAGTCAACAGGTTCACTGTCTCAAGCCTCTCTCAAGGAACGGATCACCGCTTTTGGCAATCAGAGATGGGAGCGCCTTACTGATCCTCAAAAGGCTTACGCCAAAAAGGCCTGGGGGATCCTGACCTTCAAATGGCGTTGGCAAATCGCGATGAACATTCCATACCTAGCAATTTTTATTCTGGATCGCACCATTCCAGCAGTCCACAAGTTCAATATGGATCTTCTTTCTTCACTCATGGCTAAGCTACCAATCCCGGAATTTTTATCTTCAATGATTGCTGCTGGCTAGAGGGTGAGATTAAACTCAACTAAAATCACAACAATCGCAATCAAGTAAACACTTAAAAGTTTAGCTCAACAAAATCATACTCTATGAGCTTCATGCAATAATGGATGAAGCTCATAGAGAGGCTGATCAAATAAAATCAAAACCACAACTGACTCATAGATGTTTTTTGTTATGCTAAATACACAAAAAATGATCTTAAGCCGATAGCATAGACACTCGAAGTAACTCTTTCAACTTTTATCCAAGCAGAGCCCTAAAAGTCCTCTTCTTGGCTAATTTGTACTTACTTATCAACAGAGAACCTTTGCTAAATTTGTAGGCTTTTCTGAATATGCGAAAGAAGTTGTGCATTGGATTAATTCAATAGGCGGTCGCATCCTTTCTGAAGAATTAAAATCTTATATATGTCAAGGCATCGGTTTTCTCTTGGAACTACTTACCGAACTCCCTTATAAACAGGATGCTCAAACGGCTTATCAGGCCCAATCAATTCTTGCAACTTACGCAAAAACGGTGAGGCTTCGTTTACTTCCTTGGCATTGGTAGAGAGCCACCATTGCAGTAGCGAGTCGCCCACAACTTCGAAATCGGTATGGACTCCTTTGGGAAGTCCCTACGTTGCCAGCGTAAGGATTCCTCAAAACATCCGTTCCAACGGGCTGCCTGTCTAGAAATTGGGATAAGTGACCAGGCGATCACGATGATGCTGATAGTACTTAAAGCAGCCAAGACGGGAAAAGCATGTGATCTAACCATTGCGCGTGGGGTCAGTCTCCTGCCTTCCTGGTAGGGGGCGCTCATCGATGCAAGGGGAACATCAATAGCAGTATCAACCTTGAGTGGTAGTACCAATCAGGTCTCCTTATCAACGACGTCGGCTCCTGAGCCAACGTCATCGCCAGAAGTGGCAGTGCCTGGTCGCCAACCACTGGACCAGATCGCTCTGGTCTTGGCATTCAGGGCTTCACGATCAAAACCCCAACTCTTAACCACCTTTGTCAGATCTTCCTGCAAGTCCATCGCACCTGGGAAACCGTCGTAACGGTTGAGAAGCATTGCTGCCGTGGTGAGCTGGTCTTCGTTGGGATGACCCTTATGCCCTAAAAGAGCATCAACTCGATCACGATCACTCGCATAGAGGGGGTGATTTTGATCTGGTGGTGAAGTCTCCTCTTGTTTTTTCTTTTCCATACCAACAGGATATTTGAATGGGCCTATACAAAAGCCTGATTTATATTGATCAATCTCTAGTTAGTAGGCCTTAAGCAGTTAGCGCCATAGCGATTGGGCTTACTTGAGGTTGAATCCAAGATGATCAGATCAGATCAACCTCGATGTGACCAAGAGTTTAATTAATCTTTGCAGGCTACTGGGGTTTGCAGGCTACTGGGGCCTTTGATTTTTTATTCGATGTGGTTCTCAAAGACATCCGATAGCAGAATCTCTGCATAGCAAGTCAGTACAGCGCTGAATGACGATGCCCACAATCTCCTGTTGCTACAAGGGCAATCTGCGCTGTGAAGCCCTACATACCCCCTCTGGGGATCGTCTTACCACCGATACCCCCATCGATCACGAAGGTAAGGGCGAGGCCTTCTCACCTACAGACCTAGTCGCAACAGCTCTTGGCACCTGCGTGCTCACCGTGATGGGCATCACTGCCCGACGCAAGGGCTGGAGAATCAAGGGTGCAGCAGTTGAGGTCGAGAAGATCATGACCAGTGAAGGCCCGCACAGTATCAAAGCCCTAAAACTTCTAATTACCATGCCGCCTGAGCTGAGCGATGAACAGGTCAAGCTGCTTCAAAGGGTGGTTGATACCTGCCCAGTTAAACGGAGCCTCGAAGAAGGGATCGCTATGGAGTTCAGCTGGAGCTGATTAACTTCCCTCTTACGACAAGCCTGTCTAAAGCAGTTATAAGCAGGGAGTCCACTGATACGACTTCACTTCACTCCCATACCTATCTTCCGTGAAAGGCCCCAAGTGACCTTCTTCAACGCATACCTGCAGGCTTCAAACCTTACTGATGTTGTGAAGCCTGCAGGTTGAGCCGCTTCACCTCCTGATGACCGTGAATTTGAGCAGTACTGCGTACATCACCAGCAAACAGATCACAACCTCGTCAAAGGAGAGGGGCGCAAGCTCACTCAGCTCAACAGCCTTATGGTCGCGAGTGCACCAGAGGATGCATCATCTATGACAAGCAATGCCTGCCCTTTGATTACCCATCTGCAACTATCAGCGAATGATCTTGCAGCATTCTTCACTGCACCAAGAAAACTGAATACAATGTGCTTTAGGGAGCGACTAGATCGATGAGCCGTCGCCGTCCAACATTTCTCGCTCGATTCATGCATCAGTGGCGACGCGTTCGACGGCATGAGTTAACTCGTACCCTTCGTCACATGCATTACCAACAGAAGCGAGCTGCTTACGTAAGAACCTATGTTGAGAAATCCTTGAGCTCACTTGATCGAGCAGAGGGCAAAATTCAAGACGATCAACAGGGCCCCCAAGCGGATCAGGACTACTTCGACGAATGGCCCTAACCAAGTATCAAAGGACAGATTGGGGAACGAAGCTGCAAAGAAAATGATTTCAGCTATTTATCTAAAAAAACATTGACAAGCAACAACTTATCCTAGGCATCATTGCATTAGCACAAAAAAGAGAATATTTTTTAGAGAATTGATCTTAAAGAAGGCATATGAAAGTATCGAAAGAAGATCAACTTTCAACTGAATGATACATTCTAAAAGGTGTCTTCGTTAGGCCTTCCCTTAAAAACATGAACCTTTACAGGAAGGTCAATAAGGAAAGGCTTGTTTGCTCAGCTCAGATAAAAATCTATTCTGCCATCTTACGCAGAAACCTTCCAAAGGGAAGCAGAAGAAATACGAATCTTAGCTGAAAAGTTCTAGAACCTCTTCTGATGTCTAAATTGATAATAATAACAAATCAGTGGTATTTAAGAAGGGGATTTATCACAGATAGAAAGCTGCTCATAGGCGACATTACTCTTCATCTGTTGTTCCAATGTGCTCAAGGCTGCCTTAATTGCTTCTAATTCACGCTCCATACGTTCACGTCTGTAGAGCAATACTCCAAGCCGTTTTTTCAAATCCAGGCGACGACTCTCACGGTAGTCAGCTTTAAGGGCATAGTTTGTTGAATAACAAACTGATTTTCTGGGTTTTCGTTTGCTATCTGAGCTTTGGATTGCCATTGCTTGACTCCAACCGTTGCTAGCGGGGCGAACAAAGTAGGCCCCAAAAGCCTTTCAGGACCGACCTCTGCTTCCATCACCCTGTCCTTGGCTCTAATTCCGTTTTAGTCAGCAGCAAAACGAACGTCATGAGTGGATGCGCTGGAGTGTTTACACCCCCCAGCCACTACCAATGGTGTTTTAGCGGGCTGCACGGATCCTAAAAAAGCCTGCGCTCAAAGCCGACTCAGGCAGACTCAACACATCCATTGTCAAAGCTCCCAACCAGTGGAGGGCCATAGGTGGCTAGCGATAGAACGTGTTGACGAGCACACCCATAATGCAAAGGTCCGGAACTAACCATTTGCGCCTCATTCAAGGGATTTTTAGCAGACCTAACAAAGTTGTCGCCCTGCAAAGGATTGACCTCTCACGCAATGCTGACCCTGTGCAGTCTTTGCAAGCTCGACTAGAGAGACTCGAGCGAAAAATCGGCGAAACCAGCCGTGCACTCATTCAAGCTCAAGCGGTTAGTGTGCGCTCAATGCTCTCTGGCTCCTCAGATTTCTTGGGAGGTGTACAGAAAAAGATCGTTGAATCATCAGCGCGCAACTCAGTCTCCTGGCATCAGAGCCGTCTGCTGGAGATGACTCAAGAACGTAGGGAGCTACAGGATCAACTAGATCGACTCACCGGCCAAGTATGGCCGAAAAGGCTGCGTCGCTGGTTACTTTGGGCTGGAATCGGAGCAGCAATAATTGTTGCCTCTACTGTTTTCGTAATGGGGGTTTTCACCGCTATTTATCTATTACCAATCTGGGGAACGCTGTTGTTGGTATTGTTCTTATTCCAAAGGAAGAGGTGATGAGGCGGTAAAGCATAAACAAATAGACCGATATAAGCTTTGGGAATATTGGGATCTCACTGGTTAAGATCAGCAAGATTTGATAGCTTAATCCTGCTAGGAGCTATAACTAACAAAAGTTTAGTCTATGATCGAATATCAAGAGACAGTGCGCGTAGCGTTGAAAGCAAAGCTGGCTTATGTACCCTGAGCTAGTCTAACAATAAAGAAAACTAAATGATAAGATAGTGCATCAAGGAAATCGAATTATGAAAATCTCGAAGGATCAACCTTGGCGTGTTTGGGCATTTGTCATTGGTCTGAACATAGCTGGATTTATTGGCTGGTATTTGATACAGGGGTATGATCTACATCAATAACCGACACAAGCCACTTAGCGAAAGCAGATGCGAAGGATTGAAGGTTTGAGAGAAAGTAGATCAGCTGGACAGCAAGGCTATTTCATCCACTGGGTCAGAAACCTCTAAGTCACGATTTCTGCAGTTGATAGGGCCTTCTGTCATCAAAAAAAGAAGCTCAGTAATTCTTTGTAGAAACAATCCAATCATCATCCCAAAAACACTGGAGTATCGTTGTGGTTGCTAAATCTGCGAAGACGAAATATTTAACTCTGATCGAGGTCGTTGTTGGGACGAACTGGGCTGACAAGGCTGACATCGCTAGAGAAGTGAAACTTCGCCTAGGGTTTATTAGAGGAGCCAGATTGCTATTACTACCATCATAAAGCTGCGTTGAATTACAACCAATAGCCCAATGGAATTGGTATTGTTTAAAAAAATCAAGTAGAGAAGTAGGAATAAACAAACTGTTGGCCGCAAGTATCGGATTTCAAATTTATCCTTGATTCACAAAGGTACTGTTCATTGTATTAAAATCAAGAACTGACTTCACCTCAGCCAAGACTCCATCAGCTATGCCAATATCATCCTTGTACTTAAGACACCGATCAGAGCAAACATGAAAGCCGGCTTCGTTACCATTATTGTTCTCGCCGCTGGGGTGATGCTTTTTTTATTTTTCACTAGTTACCGTTCAGCCTTTGAAGCAGACCAAGCCTGCCACTTCATAAAATGGGAATCCTACAAGGAAAGCCTTGAATTTGGCTGTGATCATGACCTAGAAACGAACCAATGGATCCTCTATCAAGAGGGTTCTAACCATCAACCAGCAAAAGTAGTGAAACGCTTCCGCTATTAACAAGAGCCTTAAGCTTTTAAGCGTTCAAGTTTTACTAGAAAGCTTAACATTATAGATTCAACCTCATTAAGGATCTTCAAAAGAACGCTAGGCATGATGAGCTAGTAATTGATGATGATTTACACAATTACAAGAATGAACAAGAACTAAAAATGAAAGACATTAACCTTTCATATGAACTCACTATTAAAATTTAACTTTTAGCGCTCCATCAAACAACTCAACAGTTCCTCTGGGTTCAGGTCGGTATTCCAAACCACGCTCGTGCCGTCTTCCCTGATACCAAACCCCATTGCGACGACAAACACCATCGCCAACATAGTGGTAACCGATAGCACATACATAATGGTCATGATGATGATGATGATGATGTTTTCCGACTGCGGACATCGGCACCCCAACGAAAACAAATGTTGTAGCCAAGGCAGATGTCAGGAGTTTGCTCATTTTCATTCGTTGTCCAAAAAGGTTGGCCATCCAAATCTTCAGAGGAATGGTAGTATTGTCAACACAATACCACCATCATATAAATTAGTTCCTGTCGCGTTGAAGATTATATGATTGTTGGTCCATCGGACATAAGATAACTATGAAGTTGTTAAATCATTGGCAAGATCTAAACGAAGTAGGAAGTAATACTATCATGAGCAGATAAGTCATCTTTGAGACAATCAGGTTAGCACTGCACGCGGAGATTAAAACTCTCAACCAGACTAGATCTGCACCCATCAAACAGACTAGGTTCACTTCAATTCGCAATCAACTAAAATCCTTATTTGCAGTAATTCCATATCAATTTCTCAACCCATCAGCAAGGAACATCAACGATAGCTGTGTAAACAATGGAGCTGAAGACATCATCGCTAACAGCGTGCCTGCTCAAAGCATTCGAACAGGACGAATTTAAGATTCTGGTCATCAGGCCCCTAAATCCTAAGATACATTATTGATATGAGAATCCATTAACGGAGTAATCAACAATCCAGTATCACCAACGACGTTGGGAAGAATGGACGATTGTATTTTTCAAATCAGTCTGGTGGTCCCCCAGCGAGGACGGAAAAGATCCAGTTCGATGAAAGAGCTAAAACGGCGGGTATCGAACTAAACGGGAAGTACTGCAGCGCGTTTCTTCGTCAAAAGGATGATTGAATCGAACCACCATGAGCGAGTGGTCGAGATGGGGGTTCACGACCATTTCTGCCAGATGCATTATGGGGTCGCAGGAATAGTGAGGGTCGCGCTCAAAGGAACGTCAAGGATACCTTGCAGATCATTCCAATCATGCGTCTATTCGTTCAGGATGCCATCGGACTTTATACAGCAACAATAAGCAAGAATCATTGCTCAAAAGCTTACATTATCAAGTGCATCGGTGAAGCAAGATCAAAAGGGTTTTCTGTCTTGACAAAAAAGCGGAGTGGCAATGAAATAACTCCTCTACTGATGTCTTACAATTGAAGAAATACAGGCTTTTCTCCTCAAGAGACAAATCGACGTTCAAAGCGACTACTCACAAAGGTTGAAATAAGCTAAAAGGAGGCATGACCAAAGAAACAACCCCGGACTTTTTCGAAGACAGACGACGCCTGGCGATGGAGCTCCGCGATGCCCTGAAAAGCCTGCGCTCGTTATTTGTAGCGGCTGTCTCACTTGTGATCACCATTGCAGGATCGAGGCCACGATCAGAAGCTTCTAAATCAACGCCTAGCAACGATTATCAGACCCCTCAAATGCAAGCAATTCCTGCCTCTTCATATCCAATCCTTACCTCTCGATCGACTCATGGCTCACAACCAATATCTAACTCGCGAGCAAAAATCAACTCAGCTCTAATCCCTACCTCGCAAACGCGGTTTGACTGGAAGGCAATTCAGGCTTCCCAACAAATCTCACAGCTAGAGCGTCCTAAAGTTAACAAACAAGAAATTGCCAAAGATCTCGCCTACACAGTGATGGCGGCAATCAGCACGATCGCCCTAGTCGTTGGTGTCTCTAGGCTTGAGCCGATTGCTGAAAGGCTTGAGCCTATTGCTCGTTGGGCTAAGTCACAGAATGAATGTATTGAATCTACTTCCAACAATGATGGAATGAATAGAACTGATCTTCCGACAAAAGTGATGAGTTGCAATGGTGGCCACGAATAAGTATGAAATCAACTATCTATCTGCACAGAACAAGTATTCCTCAATAGAACGGCTAAAACTACAATAAGCTATTTACAAACTGATTTAGCAAAGGAATACACTACGCCCAAATCTAGACTCCTACTAAAGAAAGTCCAGATCAGCCATTGGTCATAAAATAAACTTAAATTCAAGGTCTCATTTTGAATCAATTTAGCCAAAAAGCTTAATTATCATATCCACAAGAGAAGCATTTATAAGGTGAGTATAGAAATGGAAACTATGCATTAATTGATTTGAATCGCAGCATTTATTTCTGAGAATCAAAAAATTCTATGGGTTATATACAAGCCGAATGAGCAAGACTAAGGGAATATCAATATTAATAAAAGCTGATAATGGAAAGAGTATTATCTCTGTACGTCATGGGCGCATCCATCACCCTCATACAAATCACTGTCGTAATATCCATTCCTAGTTCCAAAATAAAGCGTTATCAGCGCAAATGGCAAAGAAGCCCATAGAAGTACTGTTGACAAATCCATGGCTGAAACGAATGGCTGGTTCCTTATCAGAGGATATTAAACGAATCCGACCTGTGGTGTCTAACACTTAAAACGCAACAAATTGCCTTAGGGCAAGCCCTCCTTCCGGGTGCTGTCAGCAATAGAACACAAACCAAACGATTTGAGGGTACCACCTCAGGTTAATGATGAGCTAGTAAATAACCTTAATTGGGGAATAGAGGTGCTTGATTTCATTTTTCTATGTTCAAGAGAGGCATGAAAGTCTCGTCTCTCTAACCCAAAAGATACTTGTTAATAAAGTGATCGAAGCACTGCCCGCTAACCAGTAAGCAGGGCTAATTGGATTTCCACTTCCCTGAATTAACCAGGTCGCAATTAATGGTGTTGTACCACCAAAAATCCCCATAGAAGTGTTATAGGCAAAGGCCAGGCCGGTACAGCGAACCGCCTTAGGCATGAGCTCCACATTCGCGACATTTAATCCTCCTGAAAGAGTTGCGAGTGCAATCACAAATCCAAGCTGCCCGAAGAAAATTCGTAACGGATCAGTGGTGTGTATCAATTGAAAAAGTGGAATCGAGCCAAACATCAACATGCCACCACCAGCGAGCAACAAGGGCTTACGTCCAATGCGGTCTGAAAGTAAAGCGGTTAATGGATAAAGTATTAAAAGTATTGCCATAGAAACTGTATTTATATTCAGAGCTATTCGTTCGGGCACCATATCTATTTCCTTGACGTAACTCACAACATACACAAACGCTGCATAGAAGCCAACACCGCCACCAATATTAAGCAAGAACAAGCGTAATACATGCATACGGTATTTCCCGAAAACCTGCTGTACTGGGTCTATGGCCTCTTCTGTACATACATCAGTGACAAGACCACGTCGTATTAAAAGTCCTATTAATGCGACAAGTGAACCGAGCGCAAAAGGCACTCTCCAACCCCAGATGTCTAGCTGTTGAGGGTCAAGAATATTGGCAAGCAAACTGGCTATGGCAGAAGCCAAGAGGATTCCCAATACTGCTCCCCATAGACCCCAAATAGCAAAGAAGCCTCGTCGTTTATCAGGGGCATTCTCAACGAGATAAACAATTGATGTTGTGTACTCGCCGCCGACTGATAATCCTTGGATAATACGCAACAAAACGATTATGATCGGAGCTGCTATTCCAATCCTGCTGTAGTTGGGCATACAGGCCATCAGCACTGTTGGGATAGCCATCGCCAGCAAGGTAAGGATAAGTGCCTGTTTTCGTCCCAGCAAATCAGCAATACGTCCGAACAAAAGCCCTCCGAAAGGGCGAACTAGAAAGCCGACAGCAAACGCTCCGAAAGCAGCAATTAGAGAGACTGAAGGATTACTAGAGGGAAAGAACTGTTGTCCAATAACGGTGGCAAAGTATCCATACAAAGCGAAGTCATACCATTCGATCACGTTGCCAACGAGACCAGCGAGTATCACACGTATGTTTGATGTCTCTTGGGCCTTTACGATCATGCCAAAGAACCAAAGTAATGCTGAGTCAAGGTGAATCTCTAGTCATTATTAAGCAAGTAAATCTGATCTAAGACTCAATCATAAATGGTGCAATTGAGAGTCAGAATACAGCATAGGTGCTGCCCATACGTTGCAACAAAAAATCGTTCAATGTACTCATCGTATCCTACTTAAACATATCCACAAGCGCTGACGTCTTTTGACTCTGTGTTCAAATCATAATTCAATCATTGATGACAACCAAACCTCTAAAAAGGTAAAGACCTGAAATTGATCACAAAAAAGTTTTTTTCGGAATTAATATTCATTTTCATTGATCCAATCAAGGGAATTAAGTAATTTTCACAAACCAACTCCTCAAAGGAATGTATTGCTATATATTGAGATAGTGTTGATTCGAAAACTGCTTGAGATTGTTCTGTCTCTAACTTTCAGAACAGTTCTGTGTGCTCATGATGCAGTAAAGCTATAAGAGCTTTTTCTACATCGCGAGAGAATCAAATTTTCTCAACTTGTCAGAATGAATTGATGAGTTCGATTTCAATGGATGTGTTCCAAGAAACCTTAGAAGAATAAAAAAGCAATCGGGTAGAGAAAGGCTCTACCCGATAAGCAATTTATGTTCAGGCGTCTGCTGGATCGTTAACGGCCAACCAGAAGAAGAAAGCAAAACCAAGAATGCCAAGGACTCCAAGGATCGCAGCTGAAGGAATCATTTGAATTAGAATGCAAAGCCGGTTAATTATACACTATAAAATCCAACCCTAAGCAGCATTTCTACCATATTTTGAAATCTGTTTGGTCCCATAAGCCCTAAACGCTTAGGGCATTAGGTGAGATGCGCATAATCGATTGGTTGTCAGTAGTGAGGCAGGAAGCCTTCTCGGTCAATCTAAAAAAATAATCCACAAAATGAACCCTGCCTGGCTAGCTCATTCTCTGTCAAAAGTCCCCATCGAAGAAAATGCGCTCACAGAGCTGCGATCAAAAAACAATCCAAATCATCTTGAAAAGCACATGCCATGGCATTGCTTATAAACAGCGCCTCACCAAGCTGCTATCAAGATTAATCTGATAAATTTAGGCCTGCAGATGGGGCGTCACAAGCAATGAAGAGTAACTTCAACTTTGCAATCAGATAATTCTAATTCGCCCAAGAAATGCTAGAACTATATGGTCTTCGCTCAACCCTGGAATTATGGGACGAAAAATAGGTGATCCAATTGACCCACTCGACGGTGCTCCCAAGTGGATGCAGCGGTGGCTGGCTCCACCTATTATTTGGTGGCGTGGTGTAGAGGATCAACAAGTTGGTGCCATTCATGCACTTTTACTTGGTGGGCCTGCTTTATTTGTAATGGTCCTTTGGTTCTTTGGCGTAAATGCTGATCCCAATGGCATTGGATCCGTTGCAAGTTGCCCGGCAGAATGGAAATGTCTAGGCCTAGGCTGGCTTTTAAATTTCAGTGGTGCCTAATAGCAAGAGAATCCACGACAAGTCCTAATGAATTTTAAATTCAAATAGGTTCAAGCAAACCCTGCGCTTATGTGCAGGGTTTTTCTTTTGTAAAATTATCAAGCCATCTATCCACAAAAGGGAACAAAGCTACGCCCCCACCAATAAGAAGAAGGAGGGAAGGTGGGGGGTAAGCCATAACCAACAAAGCCATAATTAACAAAACCAAAAGAGTCTCCTATTCGTGAGAGATAAGACTGGGGGCTTTTTAAAATGATGTGTTTTTTAGATGTGTTCTGTTTAGCTTGTGAGTTATACATTCATAAAATTAGGGCCAGAACAAAACCATTCCAAGTATTTGCTT
>NZ_LVHK01000023.1:0-503 GCF_001631965.1 Prochlorococcus sp. MIT 1303 | reverse complement strand
GATGGCCTCAATGAAGGAGATTCAGTAGGCAGATTTAAAAGCGATAAAGGATCACCACGTGATCTCTTTATTACCTATCAAGGAGGAGATGGTAATGACATTGAGCTCTATACGAAATCACTCTTTGGTGTCCTTCCTAAGAGCTTGCGTGAACCAAGAATCATTGGTTCTGCTGAAAATGATTTATTGTCTGGAACCTCTGCAAACGAAGTGATCTTTGGTGCTAATGGTGATGATGTTTTGTTAGGGCGCAGTGGAGATGATCACGTCACTGGAGGCAATGGTAATGATCGGCTTGATGGCGGGTCTGGAGATGACAAACTCAAAGGAGATCGTGGTGCTGATACCTACACCCTGAGTCGTGGTGATGATGTGATTATCGGCTTTTCATTCGCTGAAAACGATCGCATCTCTGTTGCTAATGGAGTTGAGCTTTCCTTGACGCAAGTTGGAGATGATCTATTGCTCACAGCAGATGGCATACACACCACATTGCTGGATGT
>NZ_LVHK01000022.1:0-584 GCF_001631965.1 Prochlorococcus sp. MIT 1303 | reverse complement strand
TTTTGTTGTCGATCACTGCGAACTTGTGGTGCAGCTTGTCTCCGTTCGACAGTCTCGGTGTACCTACCCCTTGTAGAGGGACTGCGAATGGTTTGTTACCTACTTCCAGCTTGCAACGATGATCTGGTAGTGCAAGGCCTAATAAGTCCAGTACTTCTGAATAGGAACGGCTGGCAAAGCCAGGGTCGGCGATTAAGCGTATCTTCACACCGCTTTGCACCTGCTCCCATAGCTTGTCAACTAAAGCTTGTGCAGAAAAGATAAATAAGGCCATATCGATGCTTTGTTTTGATGCTTCTATTTGCTTGGCAATGAATTTTAGTCCGTTCATCTTTTGTCGTTTTGCGTGTGGAGCGAAGAGCACTTCAATGCGGGTGTCACCAACCTTTGCAGTTTGAATACCAGGCTCGTTTTTATCTA
Source organism: Prochlorococcus sp. MIT 1303 (assembly GCF_001631965.1). Lineage (NCBI taxonomy): Bacteria > Bacillati > Cyanobacteriota > Cyanophyceae > Synechococcales > Prochlorococcaceae > Prochlorococcus > Prochlorococcus sp. MIT 1303. The sequence continues at coordinate 164 of NZ_LVHK01000022.1, read as the reverse complement.
ACCCAAACAGGCTATCTTTTGCCCCTCCCGGACCATCGCCCCACATCAAAAGGAACTCCTTTTTGAAAAGTTCAGCTAGTTCTGAACTGTTGAAGCTCAGCAAGTGGTTGACATTGCCGCGCGTTTGCATCGCTGCGGGATCTCCATGCATGCCTGAATTGCTG
>NZ_LVHK01000021.1:0-626 GCF_001631965.1 Prochlorococcus sp. MIT 1303 | reverse complement strand
GCTTGGCCTGAAGCCTTGGGATTGGGACCAAAAACACTGCATCACGCGAGCACCATGTCTGTGCGCCTGGAGGGTCGCGGCAACCTCAAAACTGGTTCAGCTCGATTTGAATTTGGGCTGGTTCATCATGGGTTTGCCTGGGCTTTCCCCTTGGAAGGAGGCGTGAATGTAGGCGTAGGTACGTTCATCGGCCGCAATGCCGCTGATAGTGATGCCGTCTTGGAACAACTGCTACCGAGCCTGGGATTTGACCCGCAAGCAGGCAAACGACAAGAAGCATCTTTACGAGTTTGGAACGGCCATCAAGCACTGCATGGCGATGGTGTCATCGCCGTGGGAGATGCGGCATCACTATGCGATCCGTTCCTGGCAGAAGGTCTGCGCCCAGCGTTGATGAGTGGATGCGAAGCAGCCCGCTGCCTTAACCATTGGTTGAACGGTGATACCAACAACCTGGCTGATTACAGCCAAACCATGCGTCAACGCTGGGGAGACTCCATGGCCTGGGGGAAAAGGATTGCTCAGGTGTTTTATCGATTTCCCAAGGTGGGATATCAGCTTGGAATCAAAAGGCCAACAGCTCCACAACGGATTGCTCAGATCCTTTCTGGAGAGATGGGATATGG
>NZ_LVHK01000020.1:0-818 GCF_001631965.1 Prochlorococcus sp. MIT 1303 | reverse complement strand
GTCAGAAGGGTGATCTTGATGTGCTTCGCTCTCTCTTTGTCATGGCTGGCGAGACCATGGCTACAGAGAATGTCTTGACCAGTGAATTCAGCGATTTGCAGCCTGGTGACAGCACCCTGCTTAACAGTGGTCTTGATGAGGAGCAGGTTTTTCTGCCCGTGAGTCCCGTTGAACTAGCACGTTGGCTGGAATCTCTTGATCGTGCTCTCGCTCGTAGATTGCGCAATCTTTCCCACGCTCTCAACGTTGAAATGTTGCGAGCCGGAATTGTCAACAGCCTCTTACCAATCAGCTTGCTTGATGCTGTGTTGAATGGTCAGTTGGAATCTGAACCTGTGGCATCCAATTTGCTGAGATTGCGCGTACCGGTATCAACCAATCCAATGGTCTTAGAGGGCATGGAGATCATTTGCGTTCTTCTGCGCCCATCCGAATTGGAGTTTGACGACCCGCGTTTGCGACGGTGTCGGGCTCAACTCAAGCGACATCGCCGTACCTTGCTCAAAATGGTTCGACAACAGCGGCACTGGCAACGTCGCGCCATGGCTCAGGAGGTAAAGCAACAGTGGTGGCAGAGCCCTTCCGCCAATCCTCCAACCAGTCCACCCAAGGTCTGAGTACGGATCAGTTGCAGCATCTACTCAGCTGGATGCGCATTCTGCAGCAAGCGTTAACCCTGGAGGCTGAGAACGGTTTTAAGAATCTTGAGGGGCGTCAGGAGAATTTTCATGCATTCTTGGTGCGTCAGTTAGCAGAACCACCCTCTGGACTGCTGCCTACTAAAAGTCAGGCTCGTCTCAGCCAGTTAGCTGAAGCCT
>NZ_LVHK01000019.1:0-1152 GCF_001631965.1 Prochlorococcus sp. MIT 1303 | reverse complement strand
AAAAAACCCCCTCTTTAGAGGGGGTTGTGAGGTTCAGCTGCTGCCAAACCTTGTATTGGGGCTGATCAGATCAGCCAATCGCAGGAGCAATCAGAGCCACAGGTGTGGACTCAGCAGCTGCCAGGTCGAGAGGGAAGTTATGAGCATTACGCTCATGCATCACTTCCATACCGAGGTTGCTGCGGTTGAGCACATCAGCCCAGGTTGGTACAACTCTGCCTTGGGCATCGAGAACCGACTGGTTGAAGTTAAAGCCGTTCAAGTTGAAGGCCATGGTGCTAATACCCAGTGAGGTGATCCAGATGCAGATCACCGGCCAGGCAGCCAGGAAGAAGTGCAGACTACGGCTGTTATTGAAGCTGGCGTACTGGAAGATCAGACGACCGAAATAACCGTGGGCAGCCACGATGTTGTAGGTCTCTTCCTCTTGGCCGAACTTATAGCCGTAGTTCTGAGACTCGGTTTCGGTGGTTTCACGAATCAACGATGAGGTCACCAGTGAACCGTGCATGGCGGAGAACAAACTGCCGCCAAACATGCCTGCCACACCAATCATGTGGAAGGGATGCATGAGGATGTTGTGCTCTGCCTGGAACACCAACATGAAGTTGAAGGTTCCAGAGATGCCTAAAGGCATGCCATCTGAGAAGGAACCCTGACCTACTGGATAGATCAGGAACACAGCAAAGGCTGCCGACAGCGGTGCGCTGTAGGCCACACAGATCCAAGGGCGCATGCCCAAGCGATAGGAGAGTTCCCATTGGCGACCCAACCAGCAACAGATGCCGATCAGGAAGTGGAACACAACAAGCTGGTAAGGACCGCCGTTGTAAAGCCACTCATCAACAGAAGCAGCTTCCCAAATGGGATAAAAGTGCAGGCCGATGGCGTTGCTGGAAGGAACAACAGCACCAGAAATGATGTTATTGCCGTAGAGGAAAGAGCCAGCAACAGGCTCACGGATACCGTCGATATCAACCGGCGGTGCCGCAATAAAGGCAATGGTGAAGCAGATGGCAGCTGCCAACAGCGTGGGAACCATCAGGACACCGAACCAACCCACATAAATGCGGTTATTGGTGGAGGTGACCCAATTGCAGAAGGATTCCCAGCTACTGAGGCGACCACTGCGAATGGTGGTGGTCATTGAGT
>NZ_LVHK01000018.1:0-820 GCF_001631965.1 Prochlorococcus sp. MIT 1303 | reverse complement strand
TCACTTGCTGACCAAGCCAACGGCACTACGAGCTTTGTCGAGAATTTTGCCTTGAAGGGGAACGAAGCCCAACCCATCAGCTTGCGCCTGAGCCTCATCACTCAACATGTAGTCAAAGGTTGTTTTGAGTGCGTCAAGGTTGCTGCCATTACCAGTTTTGTATGCCAACAACCAGGTGAGGGTGGCAATCGGATAAGCACCTTTGGCTGTGGGATTTGGATTGGTACCGGCAAGATTGGCGTCTAACTGGATGCCATTGAGGGCAGCAGCTCCAGTACTCACACTTGGCTTGAGGAACTCGCCAGAGAGATTTTCAAGTGCAGCAGCTTTGACATCTCCTTTGATGAATGACTGATTCACATAGCCGATCGCGCCAGGTGTATTTGTAATCACACCAGCAACACCTGAATTCCCTTTAGCACCCACCCCTGTTGGCCATTCCACTGATTTACCGGTTCCCAAGGTCCATTGTTGAGAAAAGGCCTGCATGGAATTTGTAAATGCCTTGGTGGTGCCAGAGCCATCAGAGCGATGCACCCAGGTGATCTTGCCTGCAGGGCAATTGAGTTGATTCCAATCATTGATGCTGCCAAGAGCAACTTCAACCGCTTGCTGTTGGGTCAACTTCAGATCGCAGTCTCGGTTGTAGCCAAAGGCGATTGTGCCTCCCACCATGGGGATTTGCACCAAGCCACGCTGAACCTTGTCAATATCTTCTTGCTTCATCGGATCATCCGATGCCGCGAAGCTCACGGTCTGATCAATGAAGGCTTTACGACCAGATCCAGAGCCAACAGCCTGATAGTTGACCTGCGGCCCC
>NZ_LVHK01000017.1:0-867 GCF_001631965.1 Prochlorococcus sp. MIT 1303 | reverse complement strand
TCAGCGGCTTTTCATTCGCTGAAAACGATCGCATCTCTGTTGCTAATGGAGTTGAGCTTTCCTTGACGCAAGTTGGAGATGATCTATTGCTCACAGCAGATGGCATACACACCACATTGCTGGATGTTGATAAGGATGCGTTCCTAGCTGCTGATGTTGTTGACTTTATCTGAGCGTTGCAGCCTCAGAGCGCCTTGGACACCCCAGTCTTTAAGCTTATTTAGTAGCCAATTAGAGCAACGAGGAGTTGCTCTAATTGGCTACTTTATGGTTTCGCTTTGATCCAAAGTAGAAGGGTGATAGAAATTGTATGTACAGAACGGAAACTGCCATCAATAGACAAGCATTTTTTGATTTGAGGTTTTATCGCATCGATTGTTCTGCGCTGGTCTTGCTCTTGTCATCGCAGAAGAAGGCGCCTTCCCTCGAGCTTGTAATCAATTCAAATACGTGCTTAATTTGGCTATTATTAAATACATGCCGGGTTTGATCTGGAACAATATTCCTGACCTGTCATGAGGGATTATTCCGTCTTATGTCATCGAAAGATATTAAGAACGAGATGCTCCTTTGATCATGTAACTATTGCCAGCCTGTCTTCACTCTTCCCTGCTTTGTTGATCCTTTGTGGTGCAGACTGTATTGATTAGCTGATGTGATTTTTCGCTGAATCACCCTTACGTTTATTTGGCTAGGAGCGTTGCAATAGCAACCTTTTAATTACACGCTGGGCAATGTCGCCATATCCCATCTCTCCAGAAAGGATCTGAGCAATCCGTTGTGGAGCTGTTGGCCTTTTGATTCCAAGCTGATATCCCACCTTGGGAAATCGATAAAACACCTGAGCAATCCTTTTCCCCCAGGCCA
>NZ_LVHK01000016.1:0-1320 GCF_001631965.1 Prochlorococcus sp. MIT 1303 | reverse complement strand
TATGTTACGCTGGCAGATAATCCTAGCAATCTTTATTATAAGCTTATTGATTGTATTGATCATGAAGTGATTATTTAAATTCTTGATCTAATTTACTTAAATATCCTAATTATTTATTCAAAATCTAATAATATTGGTTACTTATTTTTTCGGCAAAAACTTAGTTCTATAAAACTCGCTCTTTGAGTGGCCATTTAGTGTTTTCAAATTACCCTGGTATGACTTGATAATATCCATTGACAAAAATAATTTCTAGTGGTGTTTCATATAGATTTCCTAGTGGTTCTGATTGTAGTAGATCATTAGGTGCGCCATCCCGAATGATTTCTCCTTTCTTTAGGAATATGACTCGTTGCATTTCCTCTACTATATCTTCAACACGATGTGTTATTAAAATTATCGTTGTTCTGCCTTTACACAACATGCGAATACATGCCAGTAACTGGTGTCGTGATTTCAGATCGAGTCCATTTGTGGGTTCATCCAATACCAATATTTCCGGCTTGTGTATCATTGCTCTGGCAATTAATAAACGACGTTTTTCTCCATCTGATAATTGACCGAATGGTCTCGAATATATCTTTTGCAATCCTAGCTCTGACATTAGCTTCTGCACTTTTTTGATCTCTTCCTCTTTTTGTATACGGTTAATGTTAATTCCTATTGACCCATAAAATCCAGATAAAACTACATCCTTAGCTCTAATAAAGTCTTGGGTGCGTACCTCCAGGTCAGTCGAAACCACTCCAATACGTGAACGTAGCTGATTGACTTTAATTGTTTGATCTCCGAAGATACTTATCATAGAATCGGTTTTGACTATGGGATATATATTGCGACTGATTAATTTTACAAGTGCTGTTTTACCAGATCCATTAGGACCTAAGATTGCCGTGTTTTCTCCTTGAATTAATCTTAATGTTAGGTTTCTGAAAACCTGGGTAGGTCCAAGCCAGGCCTCTACGTTCTTTATGACTAGCCATGGTGTTTCGCCTGTCATTAGCTTAAGAGCAGAATTTTTACAATTCCTAGGCATGTATATTATTATCTTTCTTTCTATACAGTCAAGCAACTGCTGACTTGATTATAAATATGCAATAACTAACTTTTGACTCATGCTTCTTGCTCTCTCCTGTTAGTCATATATCCCATAATGTAAATAACCTAGCATTTAACAGATCATACCTTTTCCTTCTTTTCATAGTCAATTGTTCATTAATATTCCATCCAATATTTTCAGCCTTCAGAATATATTTCATGATGTCTTTCCTAATCCTAGTAGCTTTATCCATGCCCCTTTAACGGCTTACCCGTGTGTTA
>NZ_LVHK01000015.1:0-1431 GCF_001631965.1 Prochlorococcus sp. MIT 1303 | reverse complement strand
CCTTCGTTATATAGCCCCATCTGGTAACAAGTTTGGGCTAAAAGTATTGAAGTTTTGGCTTTCATTTTGTCGCTTTTTTCTGCTGCTCTGAAAAAATAAAGAGCTTGATCGAGGTTGCCGAGCTCTTGGTAGATGGTGCCCAGGTTCATCTGGGCTGTGGGGTTATCCGACTTGAGTTCTAGAGACTTGAGGGTGGAGGCAAGAGCTTGATCAAGGTTGCCGAGCTCTTTGTAGATTGTGCCCAGGTTGATGTGTGCATCTGGGTTGTCGGGCTTGAGCTCTAGAGATTTGAGGGTGGAGGCAAGAGCTTGATCAAGGTTGCCGAGATCTTGGTAGATGGTGCCCAGGTTCATTTGGGCTGTGGGGTTATCGGGCTTGAGCTCTAGAGATTTGAGGGTGGAAGCAAGAGCTTGATCAAGGTTGCCGAGCTCTTTGTAGATGGTGCCCAGGTTCATCTGGGCTGTGGGGTTATCGGGCTTGAGCTCTAGAGACTTGAGGGTGGAAGCAAGAGCTTGGTCAAGGTTGCCGAGCTCTTTGTAGATGGTGCCCAGGTTCATCTGGGCTGTGGGGTTATCGGGCTTGAGTTCTAGAGACTTGAGGGTGAAAGCAAGAGCTTGATCAAGGTTGCCGAGCTCTTGGTAGATGGTGCCCAGGTTCATCTGGGCTGTGGGGTTATCGGGCTTGAGCTCTAGAGACTTGAGGGTGGAAGTAAGAGCTTGATCAAGGTGCCCGAGACCTTTGTATAAATTGCCTAGATTGTAGTACGCATCTTGATTGTAAGGATTAATTTCTATGGCTTTTTTGTAAAGGAGTACTGCTTCATCTGGCCGTCCGCTATTTTTGCAAATGACGCCTAAGTTTAAAAATGCTACGCAATTTAGACAGTCAGTATTAATTGCTTTTCTGTAAAACTTTTCGGCGTTTTCTAGGTCCCCTTCTGTGTGGTACTTAATAGCGCTTTTGTGAAAAGCATCTCCTTCTGCTTGTCTCCTTTTTAGCGATTTATTTGCCTTCCTTTTGTTTGGTTCGCTGAAGCCCGCCATCTTTTGCCTTGATTGGTTTTATGAGATTAAGCCACCTCTTAAGCCATTCTCAGCTCCTCTCCACTCCACTCCCGCACTTGGCTCGTTGCTGCTCCAGCTTGCGTCGCATTCGTGGTGCGATTCCCAGCTCAGCACCACGCCAGAGACGATTCATCTCGCGCGTGAAGTGAGCAGCAAGTTTTGGTGAGTGAATCAGCAGCAGCGTTTCATCGTTGGTGTGAGCTGCAGCAGGGCTCCAATTAAATGAGCCGGTGATCACTTTTTTGTTGTCGATCACTGCGAACTTGTGGTGCAGCTTGTCTCCGTTCGACAGTCTCGGTGTACCTACCCCTTGTAGAGGGACTGCGAATGGTTTGTTACCTACTTCCAGCTTGCAACGATGATCTGG
>NZ_LVHK01000014.1:0-1775 GCF_001631965.1 Prochlorococcus sp. MIT 1303 | reverse complement strand
TATGAACCAGCCCAAATTCAAATCGAGCTGAACCAGTTTTGAGGTTGCCGCGACCCTCCAGGCGCACAGACATGGTGCTCGCGTGATGCAGTGTTTTTGGTCCCAATCCCAAGGCTTCAGGCCAAGCTGAAAGGGAGCCATTGGCCAATTAAATAATTCAATTAGCATTAACGGTAATAATTTAAGACTGGCCATAATGAGCAATGTTTAAATAATCACCATTAATATGTCCTGTTGCCTATACAATTGCTAAAATAAATAAAGATTCATAGTCTCAATGGCTCAAATTTACCCCAACCCAAACAAGGTAGGCTCAACAATTAGTTTTACTGACGGTGATTTTAATAGTGCTAACTTTGACAATCATGGAACTCTAATAAACAATGGCAGCGGGACCTTTACAAACAAAAGCGGTATTATTTCTAATACTGGAAAGTTTTCCAGTATTGATATGAATTCAGGTATCACTAATAAAAGTGGCGCCACAATTAGCAACAGCGGGCATTTCAAGTTTTACGCACTAGACAATTACTCGATTATCAATAACAATAGTGGTGGAACTATCTCTCTCTATGGTGGTGGCTCACTCATCTGTCAGCTTGATCAATGCGTTATCAATAATAACAGTGGGGCTACTTTTACAATTGCCGAAGACTGGGTGGCTGGTGGTGATCATGGCGAGTTTGATATTAATGGCATCCTGAACAACAATCTCGGCGGCACGTTTAATAACAATGGTAATGTCAGTACCGAACGGGGAGATACTGCCGCTGGTGTGATCAACAATAATGGCACATTTAATAATAACGCCAGATTGTATAATTATTATTCAACTTTAACGAATAACGGTATTGTTAACAACAAGGGCATAGTCGAAAATGATATGAATGGAAAATTTGTTAATAATAGTGGTGCTACATTAAATAATATTCAGAGTGCACAGAGTGGTGCATATTCTGCACTCAACGTCAAATCCTCCTTTGAAAACTCTGGTACGATCAATAACAACGCTACTATCAACATTAATGGTGCTGGCTTTGTTAGCAAAGCTGGAGGCTTATTAAATAATCATGCATTTATATATAGTGATGGCATCGAGAATGCTGGTACAATCTTTAATTATGCAACTATAAACATCAATGGAGCGGGCAAGGGTATAACTAATGTAGGTTTTCTGAGTAATACCGGTAATTTAACTAACAAGGATATCAATAGTCGAATCTTAATCAATGCTGGAAGTTTAATTAATAAAGGAACTATTACTAATAACGGACTAATCGATCTTTTATCAGGCTCATCAGGCCCAGGGAGTTTTTCTAACGAGAAAGGTGCTTTACTTACGGGCACTGGTAGCACATACGGTCATATCGACAATGACGGCACAATCAATGGCGGACAATCCGCTGGTGGTTATTTAATCGACGGAAACCTTATGCACAATGCAGGTGGTAACAAAATCATTGAATTAGGAGGTCGCGACGATGCAGAACGTGACCGTATCAACACCGAACATGATTTCGTAGATATTACGGGAGACTTGATTCTGGATGGCGGTAGCCTCGATGTTTCACTGATTGATGGCTTTAAGCTTTCTGCTGGCGATTCCTTTGTGATTGCCAAAGTTGATGGAGACCTCTCTGGTGAATACGATGGCCTCAATGAAGGAGATTCAGTAGGCAGATTTAAAAGCGATAAAGGATCACCACGTGATCTCTTTATTACCTATCAAGGAGGAGATGGTAATGACATTGAGCTCTATACGAAATCACTCTTTG
>NZ_LVHK01000013.1:0-2072 GCF_001631965.1 Prochlorococcus sp. MIT 1303 | reverse complement strand
GTGATCAAGCGCTTACCTCAACCCTCAAATCTCTAGAGCTCAAGCCTGATAACCCCACTGCCCACATGAACCTGGGCTGGATCTACAAAGATCTCGGCAACCTTGATCAAGCTCTTGCCTCCACTCTTAAATCCCTAGAGCTCAAGCCTGATAACCCCGATGCCCACATCAACCTGGGCGGGATCTACAGAGATCTCGGCAACCTTGATCAAGCTCTTGCCTCCACTCTTAAATCCCTAGAGCTCAAGCCTGATAACCCCGATGCGCTTTGCAATTTAGGCAACATCTACAGAGACCTAGGCAATCTCAATGAAGCAAAAAAGTCAGTGCTAAAGGCGCTTAACATAAACCCTAATCATTTCAGCTCTGCATGGAATCTATATGGACTTGCTAGCAACGCTGTAGAGGCTGAAAAGAGCATCAATCTCTGCCTTTCTATTGACACGAAAGACCCAAAACCAAAAATCATTCTAGCGGCATTAAGGTACCATCAAGGCGATAGCACTTTACTAGAAAATATTTCTCAGTCGCAATACAAGCAGCATCCATATGCTCGATCTATCAAATGGGTTTCCGACTTGCCCAATACTCCTTTATTATTTTTCAATAGGTGGGACTTCTTCGACCATATGGTCGACATAAGCATCCCAAGCAGACCATTTTACGAATTTGGTGTGTGGAATGGTGCTTCATTCAGGTATTTAACTAAGTCATTAAAAAGAGGTTTTGGTTTTGACACATTCGAGGGCTTGCCTGAAAGATGGCATAATGAAAAGGAAGGCAAATACTCTGCATTTGGAGTCATTCCACAGGTTGAAGGAGGCATTTTTGTCAAAGGGAAATTCGAAGAGACTCTTCCAACTTTTTTCTCTAAGCAACAACCAATCGCATCAATAATAAACTTTGACGCTGATTTGTATTCGTCGACACTATGCGCGCTAGAAAACTGCAAGACAGTGATAGATTCTCATACGATCTTGATATTTGATGAATTGATTATTAACAAACACTGGGAAGAAGATGAGTACAAGGCACTGAGTGAATTTTGCGCCAAGCACAGTTTGACCTACGACGTAATTGCTGTTTCATACTTTACGAAACAAGTTGCAGTCAAACTGCTTGAGCAAGATAGGGAGCATTGAGCGGCAAGACGCCTTAGACAGAAAGCGATAACGAATTAACAGATTTACAGTGCAATATTTGATTTGAGCAAGCACTTAGATAGTTGCACTATAATCTAAGGGAAGTGATTAGGGCATGCTCGGTTAGCATTCAAAACAACCAATCACTTCGCCAGGAGCTCGAAGTGGAGTTCAGCCAAGTGAAAGATGCCTAGAAGGCCGCTCGAGATACTCTTGATCAATTAGCAGATAAGGGGCTACTGGATAAACGGAAGGCCCCGCTTGAGGGAAAGGGTGACGACGTTCTATTCCGGCCTTATGGCGCTGATCTTTCTAAGTCTGATATGTCGGCTCTATGGAAATACCCTCCGGACACTCCGCACCCTCCGGTCCCTCTTAAATGCGTACAACCCCAGAAAGGTTTTATTCACTCTCATTCTTTGTCTGGAGAAAGTGCGGAGGGTAAAGGGGGTCCGGAGAGTGTTTTTACAAAGCCCGGGAGTGATGCGCTGACTCTTCCAATCAAAAACGCCAATACCTCCTGTAAGCGCCACATAGAAGATGATCCCCATTGGCCGCCAAGGCCAGAGAAGTGCTGATGATGATTCGGGTGTTACTGGATGATGCGGCCCTCATCAATAATGATTCTGAGGCCCAGGAGCTGCTCTCTCTAGGGCTCCAGTGCTTATTGCCGCTGGCAATGCGAAATACGGCAATGAGTGGGGAGCAAGGATAGAGATCGCTTGAGAGAGGTTCTGGTCTGGCTTGAGAGATGGCTCTAAACCATCAGTAATATCTCCTTGATTCGACGATTGATGACGTGACAGATTTGGCGGCCATCCAAGCACTCTCAGCAGCTGGTCGCCATCAGGAATGCCTACAGGCTTGCCAAGAAGTCCTTGAGCAAGACCTTGAGCAGGCAGTTGCTTACAAATATGCAGGAAAATCCTT
>NZ_LVHK01000012.1:0-3423 GCF_001631965.1 Prochlorococcus sp. MIT 1303 | reverse complement strand
TGGATTGATTGATAAAAGAACAAGAGCTTGTTTGCGTGATGAAGTGTTTTGCATTGCTCTCTTCAGTTTTTGAATAACTTCTAAAGACAAAAAAAGGCGCCCGCTTGAGGGGCGCCTTGATGGTTGTTTGACGAACCAGGGGAGAGAATGCCCTCCCTCGCTCAGATCAGAACTTGAATGTTGTTAGCACTAAGCCACCGAAGGTACCGAAAGTATCAGCACCGGCACCACCATGCTCTACATCTGAACCTGTTTCCTGTCCGAACGGACGGCTCAGATAGAAAACAGCTGGTGTCACAGAGATGTTGTCTGTGACCTGGAACTTGTACCACAGCTCGAACGCCATGTTGCCGTCATCAGGAGTGTCATCACCCTTCATAGCGGTCACCCACTGAAGCTCAGAAACTGCAGCACCAAGGGTATTGCCCTCAATGAAGGCATCCTTCCACATCATGCCTGCGAACCAAGCCATGCTTTCGCTACGTGTGCCATCTGAGGCTTCATCTGGCAGGTTGTAATTCGTGTAGTCGTAACCAACACTGAAGGAAGGAACAAAGCCTGGCTCATCAGGCTGCCAAAAAGCTCTAAACGCGACTCCATTGGAATCAGCACCACAAGAACTTGTGCCTCTGCACTTGCTATAGACGCTGGCACCACCATCTGACGTACCAAAGCCTTGAGTCATGCCTTGTTGGGTGTAGGCATAAGCCGCAGAAACTTGCCACTGAGGATTGCCGTAATCGACCTTGGCGAGAAACTTACCTTTGGAATTACCGTTGCCTACACCACCATCAGAAGGATCACCATTTTCGCCTTCTTTGGCCACATAGTTGGCACTAATGCCAAACCTGGCATCCATTGGGTCGTCGACTTGCGACTTCCAGGCCAAACCTAAGCCTTGCCCTGTACTTGCACCGTAAACACCATAGTTACCACCCAACTTGAAGGCCTTCAAGATTGGCTGATAAACAGATGGAGCACTGCCGAGCATGTAGTAGTTTTCAATCTTGGCACCAACCCAAGCAGTGAAGCTGTCCCCAATCGGGAAGGTATACCAGAGCTTGTCAACCTTCAGGACATCCCCATTGTTATTGGCAACACTCAAGTAGGCAGGCTTCACATAACCCTTGCCACCAAATGCACTATTTTCAAAGTTACCTGACTTCAGACGAGTATAGAGAAGATCCTTACCCGTGAAACTGGTGTTTAGATTCAACTGCAAAGTGTAGTTGAAAGTAAGTGCATCAGTTCCTAGATAGTCCCCATCATCCGTCAGTTCATCGGTATCATCGCCTGTATAGCTGGTTCCGCCAAGAACCATATGGGTCTTACCAACAAGCTTGGTGGTGGTGGAGAACTGAGTGGCTTCGAGTTCACCAACGCGGGCTTCTAGGCCATCAACACGGCCCTTGAGGATGGCGAGCTCCTGCTCGAATTCCTTCAGCAAGCGACGCAGTTCGTCGGTGACTTCTGTGATGCGATCGAGGCAGGCATTCAATAGAGCAGCCGCTTCAAAGCGGGTCATTGCTCTGTTGCCCAGGTAGCTACCGCTTGGATAGCCAGCTACACAGCCGTAGCGCTCAATCAGGTTGCTAAGAGCCTGATAAGCCCAGTCGGTTGGGTAAACATCTTGGAATTGGGAGATGCTGGTGACCTGCTCGCTGGAGGCCGAATAATCGGACACACCTTTGATGTCTAGGTCTGCGGCATTAGCAGCCATAGGGGCCATTAGGCCCAAGGCAGCAGGTGCCACCAGCAATTGCTGGAAGAGTTTCATTTGGTTCCTCACACAAAAAGCCCAAAACATGGGCAAGCAAAGGTTAGTAAAAAGATGCGTGTTCACAACGAACACAATTAACAGCTCTAAGTATCTTTTGATACAGGCAAAGCCAGGTGCTTAGAATCAGGCCCTTGAAATTATTGAGCCATTTAAAATTGAGCTATTTAAGATTGCAATGGCTGGTCTAAAGCAAGTGCCTTGTTATTAAGCAATGGGAATCCCATTGCCTCCCTTTCTGTTAACCAAGCCTCTGCCACCCCGCGAGCCAAACTGCGAATCCTGCCAATCGTGGCTGTTCTCTCCGTAACCGAAATCACGCCACGAGCCTCCAGGAGATTGAAAGTATGGCTGCATTTAAGAACGAAATCAAGAGCCGGTGCTGGAAGCTGCTTGGCGATCAGGTCTGACGCTTCCGCTTCATAAAGATCGAACAACTGCTTGAGGCGACTTGGATCGGATGATTCAAAGTTAAAGTCGCACTGACCCTTTTCTAGAGAAAGCCATATATCGCCATAGCTTCGTTTGTTATTCCAGCTGAGATCCCAAATATTCTCAACATTCTGTAAATACATTGCCAGTCTTTCAATGCCATAGGTGATCTCAATCGGCACAGGGCTGCAATCAATACCACCACATTGCTGAAAATAAGTGAACTGTGTAACCTCCATACCATCAAGCCACACTTCCCAACCAACCCCCCAGGCTCCAAGAGTGGGTGATTCCCAGTTGTCTTCTACAAAGCGAATATCATGCTCCGCCGTACAAACTCCTAAAGCTTCAAGCGATGCAAGGTAGGTCTCCTGAATACCCACTGGAGAGGGCTTGATCAATACCTGATATTGAAAATAGTGTTGAGCGCGATTGGGGTTGTCGCCGTAGCGACCATCGGTGGGGCGACGACAGGGCTCTGGATAAGCCACAGCCCAGGGCTCTGGTCCAATAGCGCGCAGAACTGTATGGGGACTCATCGTGCCGGCACCCTTTTCGGTGTCATAAGGCTGCAACAGCACACAGCCCTGATCAGCCCAAAAGGAATTCAGGGTCGTGATGATGTCCTGGAAGTGCACTAGCGCTGTTCTGAGGGGCTTTGATTGTAATTGTATTGTATTCCTATTATCCATTACCTAAGCAGAAGCTTGTTTAATACGGATAGAGTCGGAGGCATTTGAATGCTATATTTAGTTAGTTAAATCCAGCAGAAAGTGATCAGAATACATCTCAATCGAACGAAATGGTCTTATTTAATAATCAGCATTCTCATGGTAGCCCTAATGATTTATATCGCTCAATTTCTAGATGTGTCAACGATAGGAAGTTGGCTAAAAGGTATCGATGGGCGCATTGAATCGATAGGGCTATGGGCAATAAGCATTATTTTTGCCCTACGGTCAATAAGTATAATAATCCCAATACTTCCTGGCACATACTGCTCAGTTCTCTCTGGTTATTTCTTTGGATTCCAACAAGGCTTATTGGTTATTTTCATAGCAGATCTGCTCGCTTGTTGTTCTTGCTTCACCCTTTCCAGGAAATTTGGTAGAACCGTAATTGAGAAGCTCGTAGGCAAGAATCTGATGAACCGTGTGGAGAATTTCAGCAAAAAACATTTAGAGCAAAACTTTTTTTTGATGACAAGCTTTTTA
>NZ_LVHK01000011.1:0-2426 GCF_001631965.1 Prochlorococcus sp. MIT 1303 | reverse complement strand
CACTTCTTTTAGCGCAGGCATATCAAAATCTCAGGCAATTCGATGAAGCAATTGTTGAATACAAAAAATTGAATATCAATAGACCAAAGAACAAGCTCATTCCATTCAATCTTGGACTCTGCTTGCTTGAAATTGGCGATAACAATGCAGCCATAGAGGCATTCAAGGGTTCCATTCAACTAGACGGCTCATTTCTTACTGCATGGGGAAACCTAGGCAATGCTCTTAAAGGAGAAGGTCGCCTAAAGGAAGCAATACAAGCAACACAAAAAGTTCTGGATCTTGAGCCCAACAACCCCACTGCCCACATGAACCTGGGCTTGATCCACAAAGATCTCGGTGAGCTTGAGCAAGCGCTTACCTCAACCCTCACATCTCTAGAGCTCCAGCCTGATAACCCCACGGGCCACATGAACCTGGGTTTGATCTATCAAGAGCTCGGTCAACTCGATCAAGCGCTTACCTCAACCCTCAAGTCCCTAGAGCTCAAGCCTGATAACCCCGCAGCCCACATGAACCTGGGCGGCATCTACAAAGATCTCGGTGAGCTTGAGCAAGTGCTTACCTCAACCCTCAAATCTCTAGAGCTCCAGCCTGATAACCCCACGGGCCACATGAACCTGGGTTTGATCTATCAAGAGCTCGGTCAACTCGATCCAGCTCTTGCTTCCACCCTCAAATCTCTAGAGCTCCAGCCTGATAACCCCACGGCCCACATGAACCTAGGCGGCATCTACAAAGAACTCGGGCAGCTTGATCATGCTCTTGCTTCCACCCTTAAATCCCTAGAGCTCAAGTCTGATAGCCCCGCAGCCCTCACGAACCTGGGCGGGATATACCAAGAACTCGGTGAGCTTGATCAAGCGCTTACCTCAACCCTCAAATCTCTAGAGCTCAAGCCTGATAACCCCACTGCCAACATGAGCATAGGCAGCATCTACAAAGATCTCGGTCAACTCGATCAAGCTCTTGCTTCCACCCTTAAATCCCTAGAGCTCCAGCCTGATAACCCCGCAGCCCACATGAACCTGGGCGCCATATACCAAGATCTCGGCAAGCTTGATCAAGCGCTTAGCTCAACCCTGAAATCTCTAGAGCTCAAGCCTGACAACCCCGCAGCCCACAAGAACCTTGGCGGCATATACCAAGATCTCGGCAAGCTTGATCAAGCGCTTGCTTCTCTAAGAGTGGCCATGAAAAGTGAGAAAACAAAAGAAGAAGCCGCAATAGAATTAGCACTAATTTATTACGGTATGAGCCATTACCATGATGGGGTCAAGGCCATAAGTGAAATTCATAGCAAGACAGCGGACAATCTTCTTCTTTCCCTTTACCTATGCCTAGACGAGAAGCTCGAATTCAACCGATGCGCCGGTGATTTAATAGGCAAGCGATGGCTTGACCAGCGAGGAGTCGCAGCAATAGATCACGCCAATGATTTATACAATCAAACTTTAGACAATGGGTTGGGCGGAAGCGCCATCGATTCTGTTTTTATTCAGACAGTTAATGAGCAGGAATTCTCTGATGAGTTAATTGAAGGGATACTACTGCACCTATCAAACAAGACGCTACAGCCTAGAAACCAAGGGCTTCTGGTCAACGGCTCGCAAACATCTGGGAATATACTTGATATACCTGAAAAGCCATTCCAAGCCCTAAAAGAACTACTCATTCAAAAGATCGATAACTACAATCAATTAAGCGATATCAATACCGATAAATTCTTTCAGACGAATTGGGAAAAACACATGTACAACCTAAAAGGATGGGCAATCGTCATGAAAAAAGGCGGAAGTCTTAAATCCCATAACCACGAACTAGGATGGCAAAGTGGAACCTTCTATTTGCAAATGCCAGAAAAAGGGGCCAACCCAGAAGAAGGAGCTATTGAATTCAGCCATCAAGGTCCAAGATACCCTAAAGGAGCTTCAGTATTCAAAAGAAGAGTAATTCGACCGAAAGCTAGAGACTTAAATATTTTCTCCTCATCGCTTTTTCATAGAACCCTACCTTTCCATTCTGAAACACAAAGAATTTGCATCGCATTCGACGTCACTAGAAACGAAAAACTGTGGGAGGCATCCAATTAGTATTTGCAATTTTTGCCATATGTTTCATGAACCAAATACTCATGCCATGATAGAGAGCAAATATCTACAAGGATATTGTGCCTGGCGAGTCAGCAGATCAATGTTTTCTAGCCATTTTTGTGCGCACGGCGCTCGAGCCAGAAAAGGGTAAGGAGAACCCAAAAGCACCCACCTCCTAATGATGTAGAGCTAACACACGAATAGGGATTGGCAGGAGCTGGTGAAACAGAAAGCCGAGCAAGGCGAATGGCTGAGGCCCTATAGCTTCCGCGACACCTATTCACTAGTTTGCGAATCACTGCAGATGCACAAGGCTGATCTCTGCGCAGCGAT
>NZ_LVHK01000010.1:0-2909 GCF_001631965.1 Prochlorococcus sp. MIT 1303 | reverse complement strand
GGTTTTAAGAATCTTGAGGGGCGTCAGGAGAATTTTCATGCATTCTTGGTGCGTCAGTTAGCAGAACCACCCTCTGGACTGCTGCCTACTAAAAGTCAGGCTCGTCTCAGCCAGTTAGCTGAAGCCTAAGGAGACAATCAGACCTAGTCGGACGAGCTAAAATGAAGAATAAATAAAGTTGAAAGGGCTCCATGAAAGTTGGAATCATGCAACCCTATTTTTTGCCATACATAGGATATTGGCAATTAATTGAAGCGGTAGATACATTTGTGATACTAGACGACGTAAACTACATAAATCGAGGGTGGATAAACAGAAACATAATAAAAGTAGCGAATACACAAAAATGGATTACTGTGCCAATTAATGGAGCAAGTCAAAACAAACTGATTTGCGACTTGGGGATAAAAGAAGACCTAGGGTGGAGGGAGAAGATGCTAAAAACAATAAAACATTCATACAGAAGTGAGATAAATTTCCAACCTACGTACGAATTATTCGAGGAAATCATGGTCGAGTGCAGTGGCAATTTGAGCAAGTTTTTACATAAAAGTATAATAGCCATGTGCGAAAGTCTATGTATTAAGACAAAAATCATTGCTTCAAGTAGGATTTATCCAAAGGGAAATCTGAGAGGAGCATCGAGAATCATAGATATATGCAAGAGACTTGAAGCAACAGAATACATAAATCTAACAAACGGATCAAAATTATATAATTACGATCAATTCAAGGAAAGTAATATAACACTGCACATTATGAAAGAGCACGGAACAATGGGTGGTCAATCAAACAACCGGCCAAGCCGCAAGACATATTCGATACTACATACATTAATGTACGAAAAAGTAGATAAGCAATTTTTACTAGAAAATCACTAGTTCAAATTCATGGAAAACAGATTATGTTGATTGAAATTATTGCAGAAGCACTTAACACCGATCCCGAAAACCTAAGAGAAGGAACAGAGTTGAAATCAATAAGAAACTGGGATTCCATGACACATATGATTATGATAACTAAAATAGAAGAAAGGCTCAATATTGAGTTTACAGGTGATGAGATAGCAACAATGACAACAATAAAGGACATCAAAGATATTCTATTTAAAAATGGCAAGGTGGAATGAAAGAAATTAATAATAGCGTTCTGATAACTGGTGGCTGCCGAGGTGTAGGAAGAGCAATACTTGAAGAATTAATAAAAGATGGTTACGAAATAGGTGTTTTTGAAAAAGACGAAAAAAGTTGTTCAAAACTCAGGATTGAGCATGGTAAAAATGTTAAAGTATGGCAATGTGATGTTTCTAGCTATATCATGGTGAACGAAACAATAAATAGAATGTGGAATTCAGGATTTCAACCAAGTACTCTAATAAATAATGCAGGAATAATACATAGCGAGCCACTAGTAAACTTTAGGAAAACCAATGAAAGAATACATTCTGTGGAAAACTGGGAAAAAGTACTGAGAAACGATCTGAGCTCTGTGTTTTATATGACCGGCGAGTTAATAAATAAACTAATAGAAATCAGGCGAAAAGGTGTCGTGGTGTCTATAAGTAGCATTGCAGCTTATGGAAATTCCGGTCAGACCGCTTATAGTGCAGCCAAGGCAGGTGTTAACGCATTAACAAAGACATGGGCTAAAGAACTTGGACCTATGGGTTTTAGATTCGTTGGGATAGCGCCGGGTTATCTTGAGACTAATTCGACTATTGAATCTACAGAAAATAATCTTTTGGAAAGATTAAAAAATGAAATTCCTCTCAGAAAACTAGGAGATCCTAGTTCAATCGCTCAGATGATCAAAGCAGTAATCACAAATGAATACATTAATGGTGCAATTATTGATATAAATGGGGGTCTAACATTATAAATGAATTTAACCAAGACATGAATTTGTTTAAACGGTTTACTCAAGTCGTTGCCAGAAATAGTAACGGCAAAGCAATAGTCTACGCGAAAAATCTAGAGTTTGTTAGTTATAGGAGGTTGCTTCACTTAACAGAAAACTGTTCGAAGTTTTTAATCTCAAGAAACTGTAAAAAAGGCGATGTAATAGCTGTATTTCATAACAAATCCACTGAGGCCTACGCAACAATGTTGGCATGCATTAGGCTAGGCTTAATATATACAAATTTAGATGATCAATCTCCATGGGGGAGACTTGAGAAAATTCTTGACAACTCTAATCCAACACTAATAATTGTATTCAATAACGACAATCAAAACATTAAAGAGCTCAAGAATAAGTACAACGACCGCGTTGTTCAAGCCGATGGGATTAAATTAAACGAATCATCAGTACAAGATAGTAAATTACCATCTATAGATATAGTAGAACAACATGATCCGGCTTATATTATGTATACATCTGGTTCGACAGGAACACCTAAAGGTGCTGTAATCACAAATCAAAATTTATTAGTGTTTATCGATTGGGCATTGGAGAATTTCAACATTAAGCAAGAAGATAGATTAACAAATCTGAATCCGATGTATTTTGACAACTCAGTCTTTGATTTTTATTTGGCTTTTTTTTCAGGTGCAACACTGGTGCCATTCTTGAGGGAAGAAGTCAAGAAACCAAAAAGACTTTTACACCTCATCAATAAGTCAAAATGTACAATATGGTTTTCTGTTCCCTCATTACTGGTATACCTAACATCTACAAAATCATTTGACGATGATTCGTTGATGTTTGTCAGAAAAATTTTATTCGGTGGAGAAGGATTTCCAAAGAAGATATTATTAAAGATGTTCAGGAGATTTTCATCAAGAATAGAATTTGAAAATGTGTATGGACCAACTGAATGTACCTGTATTTGTTCAAGCTATAAAATCTCTGAAAAGGATTTTGAGGACATGCAAGAGCTTCCACCACTAGGCGTAATACCAAACCATTTT
>NZ_LVHK01000009.1:0-2500 GCF_001631965.1 Prochlorococcus sp. MIT 1303 | reverse complement strand
AAATTCTAAATCACATCACACAACGGTTCTCACCATTGGCTCGTTGTAGGAGATCAGTCAGTGGAGGTTAGCGGACTCGAACCGCTGACATCCTGCTTGCAAAGCAGGCGCTCTACCAACTGAGCTAAACCCCCAACACCGAATGGGCCATCCTGGACTTGAACCAGGGACCTCACCCTTATCAGGGGTGCGCTCTAACCACCTGAGCTAATGGCCCAGGAGTAACCCTTGCGGGGTGTGACCTAGACAAGTTTAGGAACTAAAATCAATCATCAATCTCCAAGCTGATTAATCAGCTTTTCTTTGATTCTCAACTTGAGGTACCGATCGACCTAAGGTGACAGGATTTCGGCCTAAGAATTAAAATACTCAGACATCAAAATCATTGTGTTGTCTCCCTGTTAGGAGGTGATCCATCCGCACCTTCCGGTACGGATACCTTGTTACGACTTCACCCCAGTCATCAGCCCCACCTTCGGCGTCCTCCTCCACAAGGGTTGGAGTAACGACTTCGGGCGTGGCCAACTTCCATGGTGTGACGGGCGGTGTGTACAAGGCCCGGGAACGTATTCACCGCAGTATGCTGACCTGCGATTACTAGCGATTCCTTCTTCACGTAGGCGAGTTGCAGCCTACGATCTGAACTGAGCCACGGTTTATGGGATTTGCTTGTCCTCGCGAACTTGCTGCCCTTTGTCCGTAGCATTGTAGTACGTGTGTAGCCCAGGATGTAAGGGGCATGATGACTTGACGTCATCCACACCTTCCTCCGGTTTATCACCGGCGGTCTCTCTAGAGTGCCCAACTAAATGCTGGCAACTAAAAACGTGGGTTGCGCTCGTTGCGGGACTTAACCCAACATCTCACGACACGAGCTGACGACAGCCATGCACCACCTGTCACTGCGTTCCCAAAGGCACTCTCTCGTTTCCAAGAGATTCGCAGGATGTCAAACCCTGGTAAGGTTCTTCGCGTTGCATCGAATTAAACCACATACTCCACCGCTTGTGCGGGCCCCCGTCAATTCCTTTGAGTTTCACACTTGCGTGCGTACTCCCCAGGCGGAACACTTAACGCGTTGGCTACGACACCGAGGGGGTCGATTCCCCCGACACCTAGTGTTCATCGTTTACGGCCAGGACTACAGGGGTATCTAATCCCTTTCGCTCCCCTGGCTTTCGTCCATGAGCGTCAGTTATGGCCCAGCAGAGCGCCTTCGCCACTGGTGTTCTTCCCGATATCTACGCATTTCACCGCTACACCGGGAATTCCCTCTGCCCCTACCACACTCAAGCCAATCAGTTTCCACTGCCTTGATGGAGTTAAGCTCCACGTTTTAACAGCAGACTTGAAAAGCCGCCTGCGGACGCTTTACGCCCAATAATTCCGGATAACGCTTGCCACTCCCGTATTACCGCGGCTGCTGGCACGGAATTAGCCGTGGCTTATTCCTCAAGTACCGTCAGATCTTCTTCCTTGAGAAAAGAGGTTTACAGCCCAGAGGCCTTCATCCCTCACGCGGCGTTGCTCCGTCAGGCTTGCGCCCATTGCGGAAAATTCCCCACTGCTGCCTCCCGTAGGAGTCTGGGCCGTGTCTCAGTCCCAGTGTGGCTGATCATCCTCTCAGACCAGCTACTGATCGATGCCTTGGTGAGCCATTACCTACACCAA
The DNA here is from genome assembly GCF_001631965.1 of Prochlorococcus sp. MIT 1303. Taxonomy (NCBI): domain Bacteria; kingdom Bacillati; phylum Cyanobacteriota; class Cyanophyceae; order Synechococcales; family Prochlorococcaceae; genus Prochlorococcus; species Prochlorococcus sp. MIT 1303. The sequence continues at coordinate 829 of NZ_LVHK01000009.1, read as the reverse complement.
CTAGCTAATCAGACGCGGGCTCATCCTCAGGCGAAATTCATTTCACCTCTCGGCATATGGGGTATTAGCGGCCGTTTCCAACCGTTATCCCCCTCCTGAGGGCAGATTCCCACGCGTTACTCACCCGTCCGCCACTAACCCGAAGGTTCGTTCGACTTGCATGTGTTAAGCACGCCGCCAGCGTTCATCCTGAGCCAGGATCAAACTCTCCGTAGTAGATCAAACCCTCTCGCAATCAACCCTTTCAGGCTCATCACTCAGTCTGATTTGCTTCACCCACTCATTCGCACTGGCGTACGACAAGCAGTTGTTGCCCCCTTCCTCTGACAGAAGGATTACAAGAGTGCACTTCAGAATCTCTTCCTTCTGTGACTTTCCAGGATCTCAGATCCGGTCGTTGCTTTCACCTGTCACACCTTTGACATCAATCCTCGCCCGTGAAAGCAAAAATTGATGCTGTAACAGGTTTCTGCAACTCATTTCTTTTGACGGGACCTCACACTCTCGTCGCATATCTGCTCAAACCTTTTGATCAGCTTTTGATCGCTGCTCATAGGGCCTAAACGCGACAAAAGCGTCAGTTCCTAAACTCTTAAGTTGTCCAGGTTCTGCTCCTCCACTCCCTTGTAAGGAATGTCAGGCGCTGCGATCTTGCGATCGCTTCTAAAACCTACAACACCAGCGGATCGCTCCTCTGATCTTGTAAGCGCCCACTGACACCTCAAGCTTTCGCCATCAGCATCGCGTGGCCTGCGCTACAGGACTCAGCCCTTCGCGCAGTCCAAAAACATAGCCCATTTCATACCCAGTACGCAATCTTTTCTCAATC
>NZ_LVHK01000008.1:0-5415 GCF_001631965.1 Prochlorococcus sp. MIT 1303 | reverse complement strand
GGCAGAAAATCCTTAAATTGATTGGCTTATGAGGGCTAGAGGCAGGTTTCATATTTAGCCTTGAAATACCTTTAATCATTGGCCTTTCAGCATGACTTGGCATTCTTGAAGCAATAAAAAACCTGGGGAAGCAATCAAGCCACCCCAGGAGAAGGTTTTCTACTTTTCGATTTAGATGATCTGAAAGCTTCTTGATTCTTAAGAAGCCCAGACATTCATGGGAACATTCAGCAGTGGTTGCATGTGCAAAGTGTTGCATAGGAACCATGCGAAGGCTGCGCCCGCGCAGCCACCCAGCCAAAAGCCACTCGTGAAGTCGGCCCAGCCTTTCCTTGTGAACAGGTCGGCAGGAGGGTTGGCAACAGTGACGTCCGGGGGTGGCACGGTAGGTGCCTTGCCGGGGACGTTGTAAAGCACTAAAAGAGCAGTAAGGATATGCACTGCTCCAACTGTTGCCAATAAAGCTGCGGTTGTAGCAAAATCGGTCGTTCTTAACGGACCCATTACAAGGAAGGGACCGTAAATGAAGTAGCCGATCGCGGCACCAGTTTCCAAGCCGCGGAAGTTTGCAGAAATACCCTCGCGATAGAGGGGAAGATTGTTGACTAAGGCTTTCACGAAGTAGCCACTATTGACTGGAGTGGCCAGGTTTCCGACGCATGGGTCAGCAGCAGGCTGCACAGCCCACTCTTCTACGTGCCCTCGGTCACGGTACTTTTCGTTGAGCGTCTTTGGGCCTAGGGGCAGGTTCTCGTCAGTCATTCGGTATTAGGGGAGTCGGTTGGCTGGGGTTAAGCGTCTACAGCTCAGTCGGTAGCTGTGATATGGCGACCCACTAGGACAATGAAAATTGCCGGTGTCACTAGAACAATCAGGGGTACAAACACCGCAGGCAGCCAGGTGGCAGCAAAATCACTTGTCATGGCGTCAGCCAAAGGTTCCATAGCTACTGTATAGATCGCCTTTGAACAGGGCCTATTCAGGCCCTGTTGGCGACATAAAAGTTCAATCCATCACTATCGGGCTCATCATCGGTTACCGCCGTTTCAACGAGCCATCTTTCAATGAATCAACTGTTTGCTGGCGCTGCTGTTTTAGCTCTCACCCTGGTGCTCTGGGGTTTGGGTAGACGCCCTCGCAAGCTCCTGCTGAGCAGTACTGACGCCAGCAGCGTGGCTGCTTTGAATCGTGTTCAGCTAACCCTAGTCAAGTCTCAATGGCAGGGATCTGAGGATTCCACTTCGTTAGCCCTTGAGGGTCCGGTCACATGGAATTCGCCGGCTACGTCTCTTGAACGCCTTGCTCTGCAAAGGCAGTTACGTGAGGCCATGGCTGCAGGCCCTGATCAACGATTAGAGGCTGTGACCCTGGCAGGCCTCTGGGGTCATGTTTCAGTTATGTCACTGTTGCGGCAGGGGCTGCACGACTCCGATGGCCGTGTTGTGGCTGCTGCAGCGGCAGCGCTTGATTGCTATCGAGGCAAACCGCGTGCAGAGCTAATTCAGGATGTTCCGCCGCCGCGCAACGTCGCCCGTATGCGGTAGATCGGTCGTCCTTGGCTTTCGTGGTAAGTGCGCATCAGCAGCTCGCCTAGTAGTCCAAAGCAGAACAATTGGACTCCCGTCAGGCCGAGTACCACGGCCATGGTGAGTAGTGGGCGGTTGCCAATGTCTTCTCCCATCAGCTTGATCGCCAGTAAATAGATACTCGTCAGCAGGCTCCCGCTCATTGCCACTAGTCCACCGAAGCCGAAGAAGTACATCGGACGGGTCAAAAAGCGCTTCATAAACCAAACGGTGAAAAGGTCCATCAACACACGGAAGGTTCGATCAATTCCGTACTTGCTGCTGCCGTATTGGCGTGCACGGTGGTGCACCTTTACTTCAGTGATCCTTGCGCCTTCTATCGATGCCAGTGCGGGTAGAAAGCGATGTAGCTCGCCATAGAGACGCATGTCGCTGAGGATTTCTTTGCGGTAGGCCTTTAGTGAGCAGCCGTAGTCATGCAGCCTTACACCGGAGAAGCGTCCGATCAGGCGATTGGCAATTTTTGAGGGCAGCTTGCGCTGTAGGGCAGGGTCCTGGCGTTGATGACGCCAGCCGCTTACGAGGTCGTATCCCTCATTCAACTTTTCAAGTAGTAGTGGGATATCTGCGGGATCGTTCTGTAGATCGCCATCCAGGCACACAATCACCTTGCCTTGTGATACGTCGAATCCTGCTGACATAGCAGCTGTTTGGCCATAGTTTTTGCGTAGAAGTACGCCCACCAGTTCTGGAGTTTTAATACTTAGCTGCTCCAGCACCTTGGCGGTGCCGTCGGTGGAGCCATCATTCACGAGCACTAGCTCGAAGGTTTCACCAGTAGGGCGTAAGGCTGCAAGGAGTTGATCTACCAACTGTGGCAGGCTTTCCTCTTCGTTGAAGAGGGGCACTACGACTGAGAGGTCCATGGGCGAGGTCATGCCGGAGGCCTTCCGCAGTAGAGAGCAATTTAGGCGCTGCCCTTCAGGGGAGAGTGGTGCCGTCATGGCAGTGTTCCACTCGCCCCGCCCCGCGCAGCTCAGCTCGGTAGTAGCAGGCCACTGGATGGTTGTCGTGGGCAGGCAGTCGATCGCAACCGATGCCGTTGCGACCATGCTCTTGGCCGGAGCTATGCCAGTAGCTTCCGTTGCCTCTATATAGGCCAACGTGGCTGCAGTGTTGGCGACTGCCGAAGAAAATCAGATCTCCAGGTCGGAGTTGTTTGGTGTTGTCAGGTTGCACAGTTATTGGCGTACAGAACCTTTCCTGCTGATAGGCGTCGCGCGGCAGCCAGATGCCTTGACTAGCAAAGGCGGTCTGTACAAGGCCGGAGCAGTCAAAATCTGGCCCGATGCTGCCGCCCCATAAGTAAGTGTTTGGCTGGTTGGCTGCTGCCTCCACCCAGGTCATCACAGCCGCTAGTCTTTGCCGGATCTCTCTGATGACAAGCAGTTGAGGTCGCCAGCTCCCCCGTTGAATGATCTGGCCGTTCACTTCGCGCAGATCAATCCAGCAGGGGTATCCGTCTTCCAGTAGCCGCACCCGTAGCCGTGTTACTGGCTGTTGATATTTGTTGGGCTTCGCTGCATCGAGCACTTCAAAGCTTCGGCCTGCGGCCGCCTGGGTGGCCAGACCTGCTCCTTCGACACCGGCATAACCGTTGACTCCCTTTTGCAGTTGCCAGCAGCTGCCTGGAGCAAGAAGGTCAGTGGTGATTGGGGTGCCTAGGGTCGGCATTGCCTGAAGTGATTAGCAATGGCGTTCTACCGCCCCGATAGTGCTATGCAGGCTCAGCTAACGGGGCTGTTAGATCGATTGGCGGCAGAGAGGCGCCCTGGCCTTCATAACAGCGTGGCGATCAGTTGGGTTCGTTATGACTGTTCTGATCCAACTCCCGGCAGTGGTTCGGGGGCCGGTTGGTCGGATCAGCGCCTTCTTTTCCCTGCCAGTGTGGTCAAGCTTGTCTATGCCCTTGCTGCTGAGGCATGGCTCCAGCGGGACCTGTTGCCAGAGGCCGATGAGCTTCGTCGGGCGATGCGAGACATGATTGCTGATTCGAGTAATGACGCCACCAGCCTTGTGTTGGATTTGCTTACCGGCACGACAAGCGGCCCATCGCTTCTTGGAGAATGCTGGCAGACTTGGCAGCAGCAGCGGCACCTGGTGAACGACTGGCTGCAAGGGTTGGGCTGGGAAGAGTTGGAAAAGGTGAACTGTTGCCAGAAGACCTGGGGTGATGGACCTTATGGTCGAGAGCGAGATTTTTATGGCGTAGGTCTCGCTAATCGCAATGCGTTAACCACCGCAGCTACAGCTCGCCTGCTTGAGTCAGTGATGACTAATGCTTTGGTGTCTCCGTTGGCCTGCAAGCGCTTGCGTCAGCTTCTTTCAAGGTCTCTAGATCTCATGCAGCGCAAGGCTGATCCAGAGAATCAGGTGGATGGATTTCTTGGAGAAGGTTTGCCGGTGGGATCCCTTTTGTGGAGTAAGGCTGGCTGGATGAGTCAGGCTCGTCATGATGCGGCTTGGTGGTCTTTACAAGGAGGCAGACCGATGCTTTTGGTGGTCTTCACTCAAGGAAGGGAGCGAGCTAATGACACAACCCTCTTGCCGGCAATAGCTCGCGAACTCAGCAAGCTATAGGGTTAAAAGAATGGAGGGCTCTGATTCGCTTTGGCTGGTCTGAGTTCGCAGTCATTACTGAGTAATTGATCAAGTCAATTCAGTGCTTTCTTTGTTGCAAATGGAATGACTATGAATCTGTTCCAAAACGGAGAGGGGGGTATTCCAGTGATCCGGGAATGGGTTGGTATGACAAGACGTGAGAAGACAAAACGCTTTTGGGGTGATTCCCCACAACAAATCGGCGCACTGTCCTGAGGAGACCTGGAGGGACCTGCAATTAGATCTCTGCTGCGGAAGGCGCTCAGGGCTGATTAGAGCAGGTGGACTACAAGCGCCTGAATCATGCGTGAAGGTTGGTTGGTGGACCCTGGCACCAAGTGGTTATGGCGGTTGCATAGGGACGACAAGGCATGGGTCCGCGCCCCAAGGGGTTTATGGGCGGTGGAATGCCGATGCCTGACAGGCCACCTCTGCTGAAGGAACGCAGGCAAGCCCTTAAGGAGTACGCAGAGACGATTTGGAGGAACTTCAAGTACTAATGGGATGGAAGCGATCAGAACCTCTATGGGGTGCCTCAGCAGAGTCCTGACGAGCAGGCACCACAAAAGTCAGGACGAATGACCACCCCGACTTTCAAATCAAGGTGACAGATTCAGGCAATCAATGCTGACCCACTCTAAAGAAACAATAAATTTAGACTTGAGTTTTTGTTAGAGCTTTGCAAGCACAGTAGAAGTGTAATTTACTGCCTAGACCCCTATCTTGCTCCAAGAGTCCTTTAAATCAAGAACGAAAATTGACTCAAACCATTTTCACCCTAAGATAAAATATATGCTGTATTGCAAGATTTCTCTTGGGGAATGAAACCACGCAGATGAGCCTCGCTGACGGACTCAAGCTTGCGAACCAATATTTCGAGCAGGGCAATTATCGTCAAAGCGAAAGCATCTACTCTGCAATACTTCGCATTCAGCCTGGAAATTTTGTAGCGAACAAAAGAATAGCTGCCATAAATGAATCGTTTGGCAGATTTGATGCGGCACTTGAATTTTACAAAAATGCCTTGAAAAGATCACCTATTCATTTGGAGTTTTTAACTGGCTATATTCGTACATTGATCAAAAAAGGAAGCATTGTAGAAGCTAAATTTGTTTTGAATCAAACCAAAACTATCTATGAAAAGGCTAAGGCTTTTGATCAGTTAAACAGCTTGAGCAAGCAGCTAAAACCAAGCAAAAAACTCGAATTTTTCTATAAATATCTAGAA
>NZ_LVHK01000007.1:0-3958 GCF_001631965.1 Prochlorococcus sp. MIT 1303 | reverse complement strand
TTTTATATTGATTAAATTTTGCCGATGTCCGATAATGCCTGTGCTGCTAATATCAAAGTGTGTTTTGCTAATGCAAAGTAGAAAAGTGGCATAGAAGCGATGTAGTTGTACATCAGTAATTTCTACATTTTATATAGTTATGCTGATAGGACATAGTCCTTAATCTTAATTTTTATAGTCTGTTAGGCTATAAAAAGTTTAATTAGACCTATGCCTAAGCCAGAAGAACCCAACTCAGACATTGACAAGTGTTCAGATGAAATGAGTAAGGAGTTGTCAAGTCTAGATCGAAAAGATGCTACAAGAGAATGTACTTTGTATGAATGCCAGGAGAGATGGAAATCACTTAAAGATGCAAAACGCTCTGGTTCAGGATTATCGATGAAGGAGTGGGAGAAAAGAAATGGTCAAGGAATTTGGTAAATTCAGAACTAGATTCTAGTGAATATTTAAATCTACATGCAAAGATCTGCTTTGCATAAACAAGTTTTCTTATCGATAGACAGAACATGTTAGATTTTTCCTGTAAAGGCTATAATTCCATTATTAGGGCCTAATAATGGAATGAGTATGTGACGACTATTATGGATAACCTACTAGAGGTTGAAGATGATTATATATAGTTGTCAGGGTCTAGTATATTTTTCGTAAGTGGCAATTGGAGTTGTATCTTAAGTCTTTATCCATTTATAATTGCGAGTAAAGGTTTTCAATTCTGTTTCTATTAACACCTAGATCTCCAAGTCCTAGTCTAGAAGCAGATCTCACTTGAATGATTCCTTTATTTGGTATTTTTAGGATCTCAAGATCATCAGGAAACCTAAAGATTAGGCTGTGTACAACACCATGCCAATAATTTTCCGTTCTTTCTATTACTTTTACCCTTGGAAGGGATTCTGCAATGTCAATAAGCTTGCCGTATGACTTCTTTACATTATCAAAACTCCATTCGATAAGCACACAGTTGGTAGGGATTACACAACTTGAAAGAGTACCATCCTTTGTTAACACCATGAGTTGTTGCAGTTAGATGTGAGTTGATGATTAAGAAGAGATCGATGTATTCCTATAGAGATCGGCTCTTACATCATCACTTGTAAATTTATCATATCGATTGATTCGTGTGCAATGCCTCAGTCATGCTTTTAATCGAAATGAATATTCATGTATTTCATGATGTTAAATGATCAATAATATTAAAATCAATAGCTATCAATGCTTTACTCTGCATCCTATACAAGTTGAATATATACTTCTGAAGTCTCATGAAAATTAGAGAGCATTAAATATTGATGAACCATCAGACTTAGGGCGATGATTTTCCAAAGCTCATAAGAGACATAAATGGATTGCGCAAATCTTTGATATTTGTATAAATAGTTTCAATGATGTACGCTAATTCCCTTTTTGACCACTTAGTGTGCACATAAATGCATGGTCTTTCTATCTATATTCACAATGGAAACTAATTATTACAGAAGTATCTCTTTGCAGATTACTGCTCATAGTCGATCTTTAGTCTTCACATATAATATACTGGAAATTAGCACCCCTAAAGCTATAACTGAGGCTGCCAATAGATATTGAAGATATATAGGAGGAAGATCAAAAAAGATGGGCAGTGGTAGCATGATGTCTAGCCTTTAAAAGAATTATAGCCTTATTTATCAGCGCTATTATATATTTAGTATAGCACCATCAGGCAGCAGAAATGCTTATAGACCTGATATCTTTTCAGAATCTCTATGACTATATTTCTATTCAGTCATCTATAATGAATCTATTTTCAGTGATAGCATCTGCTTTTTGATTTTATAGAAATAAAATCCATGATAAAATTACATGAGCTACTGTAAACTTGGGATTTGATTTTTCAACCTATCAATATAATACTGTAGGTTAGATACTATTATGAAAACAGCTAATGTCTTCAAAGCTTTGCCTCTTGTCTGTTGATTATTATAGCCACTTTAGCCATGAAATACTTGTTGTCTCAAATATATTTATCTGGGTTAATAGCAAAAATGAATACTTATATTCTAAGTTAATTAGCTTTTGTTGGCTCAATGTTAACTTTATGCTTAGGAATAGCCATAATGGATCCCTCTATGGATTTAGTTATATCACCCCTCTACTTTTTTGTCAGCGCAACAACTAGCAGAGGCTCAGTGAACGACTAGCCAAAATGATATCTAGAACTAAATAAGATATTCGCTAATAAAGACTATTCGCCTAATATTAGTCTTCCGCTTTGATTAAAGTATCAAATTTATGCCCATATTGGCATATAGTTCATCACCTATGTCTCCTTATTCCGTTTTGATTTATTTTTTTGGTGAATTTACCGTATTTTTGTGTAAATGCATAAATTTTCCTCACTATCAACCCAATCTCTTGCGATGCATCAATCAATCTAAAATCATGCCATATTCTTCCAACTAATTTACCCGAGCAATAATCTCAATATTGATATTTTCCTTCAGATAGTCCATGATTGCATTCCATTCCTTCTCTGTATATTCCATTGGATTGCCATCTCTCAATAGCCCAATGTTACCATTTATTATAATATCTTTTAAGCAATGATCGTTCATCTGTTTGTTTAGTTCGTGAAGAGCAGCTTGTATCGTAGGAGTATTTGGCATCATGCTTTCCTTAAATTGTAACGGTTTGCATTTCTTTGATCTTAACTTTTAGCTTTTTATTCTCATCTCGTAGCGCTGTACATACTTTCATTAGGTCTGTCCTTTTCATTGATGTGGTTATTTCCCACTCCTTATTTCCTTTAACTAACTCCTCAATGGCTTTATCGCTGACTTCTTTCTCTGTAACCTTTTCGCCTCGTTTCATTTTACCTACTGCATCTTTTCGAGTTCCAGGATCAGCTTTCCCAATTGCTGCTAGCGTTCTCATGCTTGTGCCAACCAGCTCTTGGTCGGTCACATCAGTATTCTTTAGCCATGACTCCCATGCCGAGGTTAGGTCTCTAATCTGGCCTGCAGTCATTGGAATGACGCCAGATTCTCTGAACCTTGTCCATTGCTGTTGCTTCTTAAGAACACATTTAAGCCGATGGAGCTCAGCGGCAGTGCTTCGAACTAGCTCAGCCGCAATCCTTGAATTGATATTGACAGCATGAACCGTATCTCTCATGATGCCTATCTGAACATCATTCAAGCCTTCCGTAAGAGTCTCGGGAAGGACGATTGACTCGGATCCGGCACTGTGCCTGTCTGGCGAGATGACTTTGAAGTCGATCGCTGAATCGGTCATTGGGTCACTCCGCTATGCGAACCCTAGCGCATTTGAACGAGTCGTTCAAATGGAGTATTTTTGAACTACTTTGCCAGGTCATCACTCGTCCGCCTCCAGAGTTTATTTGCCGGAAGAGGCATCTTAGACTGGCTAGATTTGCTTTCCTTTGGCTAACTTATTAAAGTTCTCCTTTAGCGTTGCCAGTTACGATTCTCAATGGAGCTTTTCGATATAGATATCACTGCATATTGCTGTCTGCGAATAACATAAACATAGATAAGCTTTCCCTATTTGCTTTATGCTTTAATATGCTATTAGTTTAAAGTTAAATCTTGTCAACGATCTTGTTTTATTTATGCATATCCCTTGTAGTGCTCGAAACTGGTTTTAAACTATATCTAGAATACTGAAGTTTAATGTTATGAATTGGTTTTGAATGCTATTTCTGCTTAGGTTGTTCATCTGCATCCCTTGCTTTTAAGAGGATGTCCACTTCTGTAGTTTTCTCCTTGATGAAATATTGCTAGTTATTATTCGACTATTTCTCCTGCTTAGCATGTTGCCTTTTCTGTCGCCTCTCTTTTTGTTTTTGCTTAGCTTGGCCCTGATTGGCTCCACGTTGTTTTCTCGTAGGCCCAGTCCATTCAAGCAAGTGATTAAGTATTTATACTCATGGACTTGCCTTGCTGGAGGCGCGGCCTGG
>NZ_LVHK01000006.1:0-5551 GCF_001631965.1 Prochlorococcus sp. MIT 1303 | reverse complement strand
AAGCTCTTGCTTCCACCCTCAAATCTCTAGAGCTCAACCCTAACAACCCCACTGCCCACATGAACCTGGGCGGTATCTACAAAGATCTCGGCAACCTTGATCAAGCTCTTGCTTCCACTCTCAAATCCCTAGAGCTCAAACCCAATAACCCCACTGCCCACATCAACCTGGGCGGCATCTACAAAAAGCTCGGCAACCTTGACAAAGCTCTTGCTTCCACCCTCAAATCCCTAGAGCTCAAACCCAATAACCCCACTACCCACATGAACCTGGGCGGGATCTACTACGCAAGATCTGATTATACAAATTCAGAGAAAGAATATGACCTAGCAATAAAGCTGAGCAACTCAATATCAGACATCTGTTATAGAGGCAAGGCCGCCTGCCTATTTCGGAAAGAAGAATACGATGAAGCAATATGGCTACTCGAAAAATTATCACGCGAAAGCGCATTTACTGGAAAATCGTTATGGGAGACCCAAGCAGCACTAAAAGCTACTGTTCATGCTAAAAAGCAAAAAGTCATAAGAACTCAGCGGATGAGCATCGCAACATCTCCCAAAGAGGAAGAAGAACACGAGTCTCTCGTCATCATAAAAAATAGGCCCGTCACAGAAGACCTCATAAGTGAGCTATACAGAATCAACTCAAAGAAACTATCAGCAACCACAGACGCCAGGCACGGCAATGGACTCTGCACCGACTTCCAGCTATTTAACATCAAGCTACCGGCCATTCACAAGCTTTCAAAGGATTTAAAGGCCATAGCAAGCGAAGAACTTTCTAAAGAAGTATCCTCTCTAAAATACAACTCCTTTTTTAATGTATTCAATGCTGGAGCGGGGGCAACGCCTCACAGACACGTAAGGGCGGAAGACAAAAGATTTAATCTTTGGCAGCACAAGTATAGCCTTGTCTACTACTTAGATCCTGGTGATCAGAATTGTGAGAATCCTGGAATACTTAGAATGTACAACCCCGACATCGAGATACTCCCTGAGAAAGGAATGATAGTCATTATACCCGCCACAAGAGTGCATTCTTCTTACTACGAAGGCACAAAAAGCCGCCTAATGGTCGGAGCAAATTTTTATGCTTTTACCTGCAATCAAGGCTAACAAGCACCTATACAGAGTTGTCTCAATATTGAGCAACAGCTACTGGATCGCTCTGCTTTAAACCAACCCTTGCGCTCTCCATCAGTAGGCGAATGGCTTGAGCGACAAGATCTGTTCTTTGGATATTCGCCTGATCGATGTCCTCACGGATCAAGGCATCAGCCTGTTGAACAATCTGTTGAGAGGCAGAACGACTCACCCCCTTGCTCTGTGCAAAGTACGCGACCGCAGCTGTGCAGCTATAGCCCTGCAAAAGCATGGAATGGGCTTCCTCAACTCGATCAACGACTGCAGCCCTTTTGGCCATCTAAAGAAGGCTCCAACGATTAAGCGTGGAATTGAGAGCCTTGGTGGTTCTTGTATCTGGAAATACCCTCCGGACCATCCGCACCCTCCGAGCCTTAATAAGTGCGTTCAACCCCAGAAAGGTTTCCTTCATTCTCATTCATTTTCTGGAAAGGGTGCGGAGAATGTTATTACAAGCCCGGGAGACATGCGAGGACTTTCCCGATCAAAAATGCCAATACTTCCTGTGAATCTCAGCTCGATGACCACCCCCATTGGCCGCCAAGGCCAGAGAAGCGTTGACGATTATTCGGGTGCTATGTGGATGTCGTTGACCTTATCTCTCTATGGCCCTAGCGATGGGGCAAAGGAGAATGGCTACACGGCACCAATATTCCGCACCAATGACTGGAGCTGGATCGGCAGCAGGCTAGAAGTGGGAGTGTTATGGAGATGGGTGAGAGCAAGGCTCGAGACCGCTTGAGCGAAATTCTGATCTGGCCTGGAGGACGGCTCTAAATCACCAGTAATATCAAGCCATTACAGCTATTGATGACGTGACAGATTTGGCGGCCATCAAAGAGCTCTCAGCTGCTGGTAGCCATCAGGAATGCCTACAGGCCTGCCAAAATAATCTACAGGCCAATCCAGAAGAGGCATATTCCTATAAATATGCAGGGAAATCCTTCCTCGCATTAGGACAATTTGAAAAAGCAAAGCAATTCCTGATTAAAGCCCATCAACTCGATGGCAGCGATCCTGAAATAGCCAAAGATATTGGTAACATTTTTTTAAAACATGGCAGCAAGGACACCGCGCTTGGGTGGTATGAAAAAGCTCTAGAAATCAATAATAACTTCGCTCCTGCATTGAATAACCTTGCCAACCTAAAGAGGCACTCAGGCAATAATCAAGAAGCGGTCGAGCTATTCCAACGAGCCATACAGGCAGATCCAAAGCTGGTTCAGGCTTATATCGGAGCAGCAGCAAGCTACCTGGCACTGAAGAATCTCGATCTAGCCAAATCATTCGCAGATCAAGCCCTAGCAATCAACAAAAGCACACCAGGAGCAAACGAAATCCTCGGAATCGTCTTTCAGAACCAAAGCAATCCCGAGCGAGCAATTGAGCATTATCAGAAGGAATTAAATATGAATCCGCATGCCAGCAACGCACTGCTCAATCAGGGACTACTACTTTTACAAAGAAATCAACCTAAAAAAGCTCTTGAACCGCTCGCGAAAGCATCAGCTCTTGCACCCAGCGAACAATGCTCACTGCTTTTAGCGAAGGCATACCAAAATCTCGGACAATTTAAAGAAGCAATTATTGAATACAAAAAGCTTAACGCTGATCAATCACACAACAAGCTCATTCCATTCAACCTAGGGCTCTGCTTGCTTGAAATTGGCAACAATGAAGAGGCCATAGAAGAATTCAAGATAGCCATTCGATTAGACGAGTCATTTGTTGCCGGATGGGTAAATATAGGGTCGGCTCTTAAGCGAGAAGGCCGCATTCAAGAAGCCTTACAAGCTACACAAAAAGTTCTTGATCTTGATCCAGATAACCCCACGGCCCACATGAACCTGGGTGGCATCTACAAAAATCTCGGCAACTTCGATCAAGCTCTTGCTTCCACCCTCAAAGCCTTAGAGCTCAAGCCTGACAACCCCAGGGCCCACATCAACCTGGGTGGCATCTACAAAAATCTCGGCAACCTTGATCAAGCTCTTGCTTCCACCCTCAAATCACTCGAGCTCAAGCCTGATAACCCCACCGCCCACATCAACCTGGGTGGCATCTACAAAAATCTCGGCAACCTTGATCAGGCTCTTGCTTCCACCCTCAAAGCCTTAGAGCTCAAGCCTGACAACCCCACCGCCCACATCAACCTGGGTGGCATCTACAAAAATCTCGGCAACCTTGATCAGGCTCTTGCTTCCACCCTCAAAGCCTTAGAGCTCAAGCCTGACAACCCCATCGCCCACATCAACCTGGGCGGGATATACCAAGAACTCGGTGAGCTTGATCAAGCGCTTACCTCAACCCTCAAATCTCTAGAGCTCAAGCCTGATAACCCCACTGCCCACATGAACCTGGGCTGGATCTACAAAGATCTCGGCAACCTTGATCAAGCTCTTGCCTCCACTCTCAAATCACTCGAGCTCAAGCCTGACAACCCCATCGCCCACATCAACCTGGGTGCCATCTACATAAATCTCGGTGAGCTTGATCAAGCGCTTACCTCCACTCTTAAATCCCTAGAGCTCAAGCCTGATAACCCCACTGCCCACATGAACCTGGGCTGGATCTACAAAGATCTCGGCAACCTTGATCAAGCTCTTGCCTCAACCCTGAAATCCCTAGAACTCAAGCCTGACAATCCCACTGCCCAGATGAACCTGGGCATGATTTATGAAATAAAAGGCAAAAAAGAGCAAGCACTTAAATACTATTTGCTATCTGCCCAATCTATCCAAAACGAGAGAGAAGGGTCTAGTGTTACCAGCCTTATTTCATACGTAGTGACACTAGTTCAGCTTGGCAGAACAATAGAAGCATATGAGAAAATAAAAGAAATGCCCACTAGACTTTCCGAACTAGCAGGCAACATAAAAAACTACAATGCCAAAAACAAGAAGCATGATCAAGCTTACTTCAAATACTTAAAAGCATTGTTACCAGAGATTCCTGCACCCTTAAGTACACCCATCCCCGAATCAATCCACATCGGCGAAAGCCACTGCCTAGCATTCACAAATCAGATTATTTCAATAAATGGTATCCACTCAAAAATCAAACCAAGCCTTGTAAAAGGTGCTAAAGCGTGGCACCTGGCTAACCATCAAAGCAATAATCACAAGACATGCTTTCAAAATTCCATTAAAAACAACATAGACGACTACAGATTTATTCTTCTTTCTTTTGGAGAAATTGATTGTCGCAAAGACGGGGGAATTTTACAATACTGCTCTAAGAATAATTCCAACATAGAGGCAGTGATCCAATCCACCGCAAGAGGTTATGTTCGCCGGATCGCGAGCGAGCTAACAACTTACCGAAAAAAGTTAATACTTTTAGGTACGCCGGCGCCGCAAAAGGACGAAAACCTTAAACACATGAATATTCCATTGAGCAATGCTCAGCATCTCTTGACGGTCCACTCCTTCAACCAGGCACTATCTGACGAGTGCTCAGAAGCTGGGATTTTATTCGCTAATGTACTTGACTTGACAAGGGATGAGGATGGATTCAATAACAACAAGTGGATGATTGATAGCATTCACCTAAAACCAAAAGCAATTCACGAGATCGTCGCGAATTACTTGGTTCAACCATCTCCCTAAAGAACATCAATTGGGGAGATACCTAAAGATCGCCCTGCAGTTCCTGAGCAGTCGCAATCAACCGCAAACAGGCAAAGAGCTCGCCGACAAAGACCTTGTACATAAAAGAACCAACCAGAAAGCAGGCGTGAGATTTGGGGAGCCTTTTAAGCCATGGATCAACATGCCGGCCAGCAGGCAGGAATGCAACCTCGCCCTCAAGCTTTTCCTTGAATTCGCCGTGCATGAACATAGGCAATCCCAGTGCTGGTTGATCAGCCCAAGTGAATACGAAAAACTCCGCGGCAGCTCAGCTCAAAGGAGAATCAAGGCGACCTTATCTGATGCTGAATGCTTGCAGCTATTCGAGCTCCTAGAAGAAGGTTGAGCGAATGTGGCCAGACTGCTGCGGGTGTTTGGCCTACGGATGTGGGAAGTGAACTGCCTGATTGTTCGAACCAATGCCGATGGTGAACCTCAGCTCTTTTGCCGCGAGGGCAAGGTCTACACAACCCGTGGCGTGAAGAGATCAAACGAGCCCCGCTGGCTTGAGGCCGTCCCGGTGGCCGGCCAGACCTTTGAGCTTGTGGGTCAAATCCAGCGCTGTGATCTGAAGCTACCGATCGGCACCGATGGCAATCCCATGGAAATCAGTGGCGCCAACCTGGGAAAAACCCTGCGCCGTTTGCCCTATTGGCAGGAGCTGGTGAAACAGAAAGCCGAGCAAGGCGAATGGCTGAGGCCCTATAGCTTCCGCGACACCTATTCACTAGTTTGCGAATCACTGCAGATGCACAAGGCTGATCTCTGCGCAGCGAT
>NZ_LVHK01000005.1:0-19903 GCF_001631965.1 Prochlorococcus sp. MIT 1303 | reverse complement strand
GCCTCCAGCATCGTCTTAGATGCTGATTCAATGTCTTTCAGGTTTCTATTTTCTTGCCTGAATTTACTTCCTTAAAATCGGATAAAGCTTCTTGTACCCTTCATGGCTTGTTCCTGTAGGAGATAACCTTCGCTGCAATACAGTTTATGTTTCAATCCAGCAGGCTAAATTTGTTGCAGAATCGCCTCTATTTAGAGATCGCACTTCTTCTGGCGGCCTCTTGTGATTTATAAAACGCTATTTGTTTTCTGTCACATCTTGATGAGCCATTTCCTCTAATCAGCCAATAGTAGTGTTTCATTGAATCTGCTAGGTTGATTTCCTCATTCCTTCTGCTGGTTGTATTGTTGAGTGCCTCTGGTTTGGTTGCCTTTATTGTACCGTCTGTATTTTGCTTGGGAAAGAAAGCTGATTTTCGCCCTGATTCCCCTGAGGCTAAGTCGATTTGAATACGCAATCTATAGATTGATGTCTTTCTCTTGCCTTCGATAATAGTCATTTGTCTTCTTGACGATTCTTTCTAGCTGCAATTCTTGAGTCTTTCACTCGGGTCTATTCGGCTTCAATTTGAGTTCATTATTTTTCCTGCTTGTATTGACTAGAGCTCGGATAAGGACGTGCTCCTGCTCAAGGCTATTTGTTCATTTTTCACGGTTATTCTTTTATTTTAGCAACTAGAAAAGACAGTAATGTCTACCTGCTCAACTGATTTAGATGTGTTGAGCGAATGAATTCCTTTAAGATGCTTGAAATATGCTATCTTCAAGTCCTTTAGGATTTTAGTTTATTATCAAGTCAAGGATTGATCGTCTGTTTTGATTGGTATTGGCTATCAGGCCAACCCTCCGGATTTAAATGGCCTATTCTTTCAGTATTGACAAAATAGTTGCTTTAACCATTCATTTGTACAGGGGGCGATAACAGCTGGGGCAGGAACTCAATAATCTTTAGCGCAATTTCGTCTGGTTCCTCTACTCCCACTTCCACATGCAAGTCTGCTTCGGCATAAAGCGGTAGGCGTTCGGCAAATAAACAGTCGAAGGCTGCTTCTGGATCTTCTGTTTGTAGTAATGGCCTATTGCCACTATCGGCATGTAAACGTCTGAGTAGTTCTTCTCTGCCAGGGTTTAGCCAGATCACGATGCCTTGATGCAAGACTCCCCAGTTTTCTGGCTTACTCACCATTCCTCCGCCAGTAGCAACAACAAGAGAATGGCGTTGGCCAATGGCATTGAGTACTTGAGACTCCATTGCTCGAAATCCTTCTTCTCCTTCTTCGCTAAAGATCTTCGGGATTGGTTGGCCAGCAAGTTGTTCGATGACGGCATCTGTATCAACAAACCCATAGCTGAGTTGTTCGGCTAGAGGCCTGCCTGTGCTGCTCTTGCCACTGGCCATCATTCCCACCAAATAGAGGTTGCGACCGCCAAGCCTTTGCTTGAGAGGATGAGGGGCTGGCCTTTCGTTCATTGGTTCGCAAATGTCTATAGATCTCTAGGATGACTTCTAGTCCGAGAGAGCGATGACTGACGTCCCCGATTTGGAACGCCATGGTCATGGCCGCGGCTGTGTGATCACTCGCAAAGCTAGTTTCAGTGCTAGCCATCGCTATTACTTACCGGAACTGTCAAGCGATGACAATGCAGCTCGTTTTGGACTCTGTGCTTTGCCTGCTGGGCATGGTCACAATTATGAGCTGATCGTCGCCATGGCTGGCGGGCTTAATATCGATGGCATGGTGTTGAACCTCTCTGAGGTGAAGCACGCCATCCGTCATGAGGTTACCGATCAGCTTGACTTTCGCTTCCTTAACGATGTTTGGCCGGAATTTGATCTTTCCAGGTCAGAGGGCTGCCTGCCGACCACGGAGGCTCTGCTAAGAATCATCTGGACTCGTTTAATTGCTCATCTGCCAATCGTGGCCATTCGGCTTTACGAACAAGAAAACCTCTGGGCTGATTATCACGGAGATGCCATGGACGTCTATCTAACGATCCGTACCCATTTTGCGGCTGCCCATCGGCTTGCCAGGGTCGAACTGAGTCAGGAGGAAAACGAACGTATTTATGGCAAATGCGCGCGGCCTCATGGGCATGGTCATAATTATTTTGTCGATGTCACCGTGCGCGGAGAAATTGATCCCCGAACAGGCATGGTCTGTGATCTAGGCGCTTTGCAAAGCCTTGTGAATGACATTGTTGTGGAACCTTTTGACCACACCTTCTTAAATAAAGACATTCCCCATTTCGCTAACTGTGTACCAACGGCAGAGAATATTGCCTTGTACATTTCTGATTGTTTGGCGAAACCGATCCGAGCGATCGGAGCCCATCTCCACAAGGTGCGGTTGCAGGAAAGCCCTAATAATGCAGCTGAGGTCTATGCGGAAACCCCAAGGCTTGAAGCCATCCCTGAGGTATTGCATGCTATGGCGGCTCACTAGCCAAGCATTTGCAAAAGCAGTTTTGGCTTCGTCTTGTCCTAGCGATCAGCTTGGATGGCCGGCTGGCACCTGCGATTGGTGGGCCGGCCCAATTGGGTGGAGTTGGTGATCGACGGGCTTTAGAAGAGGCTTTGGCTTGGGCTGATGGGGCCTTGCTCGGCGCGGGAACGTTGCGTGCTCATCGCAGCACATGTTTGATTCGTGATCAGGACTTGCTGAACCAGCGCAAGTCTGTCGGGCATAGTGCGCAGCCCACGGCGGTGGTTGTGAGTCGTCAGCAGTGGTATGCAGCAGAGGTGCCTTTCTTTCAACAGCCGATTAAGCGTTGGTTGTTGAGCCCCCATTTCGCTAAAGCAAAGGGATCGAAAGATCCTTTGCTTCCTGTTGGTTACGAGCGTCAGGTGTTGTTTGAGCAAGATTGGCCTCAGGCGCTCAATCGTTTGGCTGAGCTTGGGCTGTTGCGACTTGTTTTGTTGGGTGGAGCTCAGCTGGCCGCATCGCTATTGCAGGCTGATGTTGTCGATGAGTTGCAACTCACCCTCACCCCAAAATTGCTTGGTGGCATGCATGCATGGCTTCCCTTTGAAGGCGTTGGTTTGCCAGATGATCTTGGCGACGCTGAGGCTTGGCATTTGCAAACCGTTGAGCCCTTAGCTGACAATGAACTACTGCTGCGTTACGAGCGGAAGCGCGTTGAAGGTTCCCGTGCGGACCGGCCTCGTTGATTGAGCTCTACATGAAATCATTCTTTGGTGTTCCTGCTTATAGATTGAGTGAACTAAGAATGCTAGCCACTGATGCTCATCGCCTTGATTGTGGCTATGGAGATGATACCTTTAAAGGTGATCGAGGAGCTGATACCTATAAACTTAGTAGTGGTAATGATGTGATTGACAGCTTCTCACTCGCTTAAAATGATGGGATTTCTGTTGGCAATGGAATGGAGCTTTCCTTTAAGCAAGTCGGAGATCATTTATTGCTCACATCAGATGGTATTCATGCCAGACTGCTTGATGTGGACAAGGATGAGTCCCTGGCTGCTGATGTAATTGAGTTTATTTGAGTCAATCAGTCATTGCATTTGATGTGATTTTGCCTGTGATAAGCCTTCAGCAGGCTTCAGTCAGGATCACGCATTTGCCAAACTTGTCATTCTAGGTTTCCTTTAGATGGTGGGCGCCATCTTCCCTGAAACCTTTTCTGGGCTTCGATTAGCATCGCTGCTTATGGAGTACTGGCACTATTCCCCACAGCTGTGGTTGTCTTCGGTGTCATTGCAGCAGTAGCCGTCGATGCTGCTTAGCTATTGGGATCACAGCATTGAGGCAACGGTAAAAAAAACCATAGTTACGAATGCCGAACAAACTCATACCCTTTCTCTTTGGCCGCTGGTTATGGTCGTTTGAGTCTGTGCTTAAGGCGCGCTTCAAATCGCCAACCTCTCAGCCCGCTGGCACCGCTCCATTCACGAGATCCCATTGCATCACTGGGAAAGCCTGGTTGGTGAGCAGGCGATTCCTTTCTTTCGCTGGCGGTGGCTTGCTGCTCTTGAAGACTCAAGCAGCATTTCCGCCAAACATGGTTGGCAGCCACTGCACTTAGCCCTGTGGCGAGATGACACGCCTGTAGCGGTTGCCCCTCTTTATCTCAAGGGGCATAGCTATGGCGAATTTGTTTTTGATCAGGCCTTTGCTCGCCTGGCTGGTGATCTTGGTTTGGGGTATTACCCAAAACTGCTGGGGATGAGTCCTGTGAGTCCTGTGCAGGGCTATCGCTTCTATGTGGCACCAGGGGAGGACGAGGCAGAGTTGACAGTTTTGATGCTGGAAACCATCGATGCTTTTGCGCGTCGCAACCAGATTCTCAGCTGTAACTTTCTTTATGTTGATCCGCATTGGCGGCCTTTGGCGGAAGCTGCTGGCTGTGCCACTTGGTTGAACCAGCAGAGCCTTTGGTCAGCAGATGGGCAGTCTGATTTCTCTGCCTATCTCAATAGCTTCAATGCCAATCAGCGACGCAATATCAAGCGTGAACGCAAGGCCGTCCAGCAGGCGGGGCTCACGGTTTCAGCGTTGACAGGAGCAGAGCTTGATGTGCAGCTGTTGAGGTGCATGCATGGCTTTTATGAGCAGCATTGCGCTCGTTGGGGACCTTGGGGAAGCAAGTATCTCTCTGAAGCGTTTTTTGAGGCCTTGGCAGATTCGTCTCTTAGAGATCAGGTGGTGTTGTTTAGTGCCCATCGTGAGAGTCCTAGAGAGCCTGTAGCGATGTCTCTTTGTATACAGGATGGACAAATGTTGTGGGGGCGTTATTGGGGTAGCAAGGAGGAGATCGATTGCCTTCATTTCGAGGTTTGTTATTACGCGCCGATTGCCTGGGCGTTGGAACATGGTTTAGAGAATTTTGATCCTGGCGCCGGTGGTCAACACAAGCGCCGTAGGGGCTTTGTGGCGAAGCCCCATGCCAGCTTGCATCGTTGGTATGAACCGCGTATGGATGCTTTGATCCGTGGCTGGCTGAGTAAGGTCAATCCTCTAATGCTCGAGGAGATTGAGTCGGTAAATGCTGATTTGCCGTTTCGGGTTGAGCCTGCCCCTCAGTTAATTGTGGAATAACTTTCACTCATGCTCCATTCATCTGGTCCAGCTCTCATTGCGATTGCTTGAGCCCAATTTTTGTTAATCGATTATCACAGATGTTGTCAAGCTAGAATACTCAGAGCGCCTACGATGGTCTTCTCTTCGATGATACGTTCGCTGTTGTTGTTGCAACTGATTCTGACTTCTCTGCCTGTGGATGCTAGGCCTGAGCTTGGAGTCGAAGAGAATAAAGAAAACTCAACTGAGATCACCAGAGATACTGAGATGATTAATCTAGGACGAGATATTGGTTGGATAGATGCAACTTGCTCCTGGTTTGGATGGGGGCATCTTAGCCTTGAGAATACTAAGACAAGTATTTCGGTTATCACAGAAGAAATCGAAAAAGAGCATGGAGCTGATATGTATGCATGGGTTATTGAGCGAACTGCAAAGAGATATCCAAGCTGTAAACTAGGGCTGCCAAGCCTATGATTATTGACTGGTCTTTATGCTTGCCCAAAATGTAGTTAGTACTGCCTTGTATGAAGAGTGATGATGTCTTTGTTCCTGCATTATTCAGTATCATTATCTTGGGTTCGCCACCAACGTTAAGGTGTTGATGAATTTGCCTCTACTTCGGAGGTGTTAAGTAATGAACCTATGGGTTGAAATTTTAACTGATCTTGGAAGGCGGGCATTTCGATTTGCGCATGAAGAGGCCAATAGTGAAGTGGAGCGTGGATTGATTGTTGTCTTTGGCTTCTTAAGGATTGTCAGGAGCAGATTCCATACTTCTAGCTTGTAATCCAAGGCTCTGATTTGTAGGCTTAAGAAATAGTCCAGAGAACCATTGACCTCCCAGTGATGTCTGATGCCATCAGTGCCATAGATGATCAGCTTTCGCAGCGCTTTATTGCGCTTGATCCAAGTGGCTATTTCTTGATTCGGGTGGATGCTTCAGCTGCAGAACTGGTCGTGGAGCATTATCTGAACGATATTGATGAACTGGGCCGAGCCATCGATCCTGTGACTGGTGAGGTCCTTGCTTGTCGGGGAGGCAAACTCTCCCCTGCGACTGTCTACAGGGGAAGAACTGCCAAGCAGCTAGGGATTCAGCTCACAGAAGGGCAGGCTCCATATCCCTTGAGCAAGCTTGATCATGCTCTTTATTTGGGGCGGGAACTGCAACGCGCTGAGAGTTGTCTTCTCAGCGGTACGCCTTATGTTCAAGATTGAGCTTTGAGGTTCAATTCAGACAGGTTGCAAAGTTTTTTTGGGGCTGGGCTCCTCTGGTGGAATTGATTCAAGTTGTTCGCGAATCTCTCGCTGCACAATGGATCGGTATTCCATGAAATGTTCGTTGTGGGCCAGTACAACTAAGAACTGTTCCAGCATGGCTGGATTGTTTCGTGCCATGCCCAGAATGTAGCGCCAGAAACGGCTGCGGGTGTTGCGTTTGAGGCCTTGTCTCCAGATGACAATGGCTAGAGCGCGAAGATCGATCCAGCTGGGTAATGTTGCCGTTCCTTGCCAACGAGGAGCTCCCATTTTTAGGTAGTAGGAGTAGACGCGATCCATATAGGCGTTGGGCTCATAAAGAGCACAGAAGGCCTCGACGTATTCGTTGGCGATATCTCGGATGGGTCTGGTGGGCTGGAAGTTCAGCAGATTGGTTTGATTGACTCCTTTGGCAGCATCCTTGTCCTCAATCAGGCGACCCTCTTTCTCTAGTCGATGCCATAGGGCTGTGTTTGGCAAGGCCTGGAGCATTCCCATCATTGCGGCGGGGATGCCAGTGCGGGTTACGAAATCAACAATCCGATCTCCTGCTCCATCTTTTTCACCATCAAATCCGATGATGAAGCCTGCCATTACTCGGATCCCATTTGCGGTGATTTTGTCGACAGCTTCATCGAGAGGATGACGTGTGTTTTGAATCTTTCTAGCTGTTTCTAGACTGGCCTCATCAGGTGTTTCAATCCCCAAGAAAACACTTTCGAAACGCGCTTCGTGCATCATTCGCATCATCTCATCGTCATCGGCGAGATCTACAGAAGCTTCAGTAGCGAAACTAAAGGGATAGCCTTTTTCTTCCTGCCATTGTCGAATGGCAGGTAGTAACAACTTGGCATTGCGTTTATTGCCGATGAAGTTGTCATCCACAAGAAAGATCGAGCGTCGCCAGCCCAAGTCGTAAATCGACTGAAGCTCGGCAATTAATTGCTCTGGTGTTTTCGTACGTGGTTTGCGCCCATACAGCACGATGATGTCGCAGAACTCGCAATTGAATGGACAACCCCTTGAGAACTGAACGGACATGGAGTCGTAGGCATCCAGCTCTAGAAGGTCGAAGCGGGGGATGGGAGTTGAGGTCACATCCGGCTTGTCCCCTTCAGCACTGAAGCGGCCGCTGGTATCACCGCGTTGAATGGCCTCTACAAACATTGGCAGGGTGATCTCTCCTTCATCCAGCACCTTGAAATCTGCTAGACCGATTTCAGGAGCTTCTGGCGTAGAGCTGGCGAATGGACCTCCCACAGCAACCGAAAGACCACGTCGTTTGGCCTCAGCGATTTGCCGCTGCATGTCGTCTTTTTGAACGATCATCCCGGAGATCACAACAAGCTCGGCCCATTGCCACTCGGCTTCGCTGAGTTCTCGGACGTTGAGATCAACGAGCTTCATCTCCCATTCTTGAGGCAGCAGGGCTGCCACGGTGACTAGTCCGAGAGGTGGAAGTAGCACCTTGCGGTTCACCAGCTCGAGGATCTTCTCGTAGCTCCAGAATGTTTTGGGGAACTTTGGGTAGATAAAGAGAGTGCGCATGCAGATCTATGCGACAGAGAAGAGATGGGGAAGGTCGACTAGGGGCTGAAACCTCTCCGAGTGTTGGATAGGGAATTGCTGAAACCTTAGGCGCTTTGAGGAAGTGCCGGCCCGATTTCTGATCTAATGGTGTTCACCTGATTTGTTGCACATGGGCGTCGTTTTTTATTTGGTGTTCGTCGCAGTTGGTTTGGTGGCGGCATTCGCACTAACCAAGGTTCTTAAAGGCATCAAGCTGATCTGACCTCCTCTAGGACGGTTCTGCCTTTTTGCCAGAACCCCCAGAGGGCTAGGCCAAGTCCGATTCCACCTGCGGTGGCGAAGGTCGTGGATAAGCCCGTTGAAATCACCATCTGAGCGGCAAGAAGGCCACTTAGCCCTCCTCCCCCAAGGAAGGCGATTTGACTTAGCCCTGCCATGCGCCCACGCAAGACCTGAGGGGACCCCACTTGGGTGATCATGTTGCAGCTGCTCAATAGGCCTGCAGTCCCAGCTCCAATCAGCAGGGTCATTGTGAGGCTGAATGCTAGTGGCGTGTTTTCAGTTTGAGCCATTCCCAATTGGGCGATGGCAGTGATGAGAGCGAACCCACTCAGAGTCAGAAATGGGCGTCTACAGAATCGGTGGCTATTGCGTTGTAGTACCACCCCTCCAGCAATGCTCCCTGCTGCAAGCACGCTGGTGAACACTCCAAGATCTCTTGGATCTGAACCCAAGACCTGGTCGGCAATTAGAGGGGCTAGACCAGGGTGGAAAAAACCTACCAAGCAGAGTGTTGCGGTGAAGCCCAGCACATGTCGAAGCGAAGAGCCGCTGTTGTGCCATGCATAGAGCATTGTTGATTGCTTACCAGGAACGCTGCGTTGTTCTTGGCTTCGGTTTGGATCTAGTAACCAGAGGAGACTGGCGATCGGTAGTAAGTAACTTGCGGCATCAATGCTGAGAGCAGCAGCAGGTCCTGTGATAACCAGTAACCATCCTCCTATGGGCGGCCCAAGGAGTTTGCCTACGTTGAACACAACCGCAAAACTAGAGAGATAGGGGGCCAGTTGATTGGGCTCGTCGATCAATAGGGCGCAGTATTTATTGCGGGCAGTGAGTTCGTAAGCACTCGCTATCCCGACAAGCAACGTGCTGGTTAATAGCATTGTCACTAGCGCGGTTCCTGTCATCAGAGGAATGGCCAGTGCTCCCAGTAACGCAGCTGCTAAAAGGGCCCACTGGGCTTGCACAAGAACCCGTTCACAGCCGAATCGGTCTGTGCAGCTACCGGCTGCTCCACTGACCAGCAGGGTTGGCAGGGAAAGGGCGGCGAAGTGGGCGGCAAGCAACATTGGATTGTTGGTGCCGTCCATGAGGATCCAGCCTTTTGCAGTCATTCCAGCGAACGAGCCTGCTGTACTGATGCCAGAGGCTGTCAGAAAGAGGTTGCGTTGATGGGCTCGCAAACAGGGGAATGGACTCACTTAGACGTCTGGGCTGTGACCGCCATGGCGTTGGTGTCTACCAGCTGGCCGGTGAGGTCATAGACATCAGAGCCGGTAATGAATACAGGAACCATCGTTCCTGGACTGGCCTGCAGACCTTTCTCACTAGGCAGTACCAACACCTCGCCATCGACCTCCGGAGCGAAACGATCGCAGCGGCCAATCATCGCTCCGGTTTCGGGGTTGTGCTGCTCGATCAGTACATCGATGGTGCGTCCAACCCATCGTTGGTTCCTTTCCGCTGAGATGGGTTGCTGAAGCGCCATCAATCGATCCTTGCGGGCTGCGGCGATTGACGGGTCTACCCTGTCTGGCAGATCGGCTGCGGCGGTTCCATCTTCTGGAGAAAAGGTGAACACGCCAACGTGATCAAAACGCTGCCGTTCGATGAAGGCGGCGAGGTGATTGAAGTGATCTTCAGTTTCCCCGGGGAAGCCGACGATGAGAGTGGTACGCAGGACTGCGTCTGGCAGCTGCTCACGAATCCGATCCAATAGCCGTTCGTTCACATCCGTTTGCCAGGGACGGTTCATAGCCCGTAGCACCTCTGGATGGCTGTGCTGCAGTGGAAGGTCGAGATAGCGAAGCACATTTGGTACCTCCCGATAGGCCGCCAGCACCTCTGGAGTGAGGCCAGTGGGGTAGGCGTAATGCACCCTCACCCAGGGGATATCTACCTCCCCCAGCGCCTGTAGCAGCTCTGCAAATTTGGGCTTGCCATAGAGGTCAAGGCCATAGTTGGTTGTGATTTGGCTGATCAGGATTAGTTCCTGCACCCCCTGCTCAGCCAGCTGGTGCGCCTCTGCCACAATCGATTCCACCGGTCGGCTGCGCTGGTCGCCACGCAACTTTGGGATGATGCAGAAGGCACAGCGGTAATCACATCCCTCAGCAACTTTCAGATAAGCCACAGCCTGATCAGTGGTTCGCTGCCGGGGGAGAGTCTCATCGCCAACAAACGTGGGGAATGCGCTGACACGGTTCACCCGTTCACCCGCTTCTACTCGCTTCAGCACATCCACGATGTGTTGATAGTCACCGGTGCCGACGATTGCTTTTGCCTCCGGGATTGACTCGAGCAGTTCCTCCTGAAAATGCTGGGCAAGGCATCCGGCGATGATCAGTTCCTTGCCCTGTTCTGCTAGTCCAATCAACGTCCGTACCGATTCCTCGCGCGCGTCCTGGATGAAGCTGCAGGTGTTGACCACCACGACGGCGGCATCGTTTTCATCGCTGCTGACGCTATAGCCCGCTTCTGTAAGCAGTCCCAGCATGTGTTCGGTGTCAACGCGATTTTTCTCACAGCCCAAATGGGCAAAGGCCACCGATGGTTTTTCTTGTTTGTGGGCTGTGGGCTTCATTGGTATGTCGGATCGCAACGCAGGCTTGGTCATGGAAAGGGTTGATTTCTGGGCTGCCTAGGCAGTTCCCGCTAGGCGCCACCCTAAAGAGAGGCTGGCTTCTTCCAGGGCTGCCACAATTCTTAGATCTGTGTAGCCGAAATGGGTTCGTCTCGCCTCACTAGCCGCCGCCGTCAGGATCAGGGGTTGAAGTGGCCTCGGATTGCGATGGCGGTGCTTGCCACCGTTGGGTTGATCGATACAGGTTCAATCACTCTGAATCGCTGGGGATGGATTGGATCTCTCTCTTGTCCTGGGGGGGATGAAGGTTGCGACAAAGTTCTCAATAGCGCCTGGGGAACGCTTTTTCAGGGAGATGGCGTATCGATTCCACTTTCATTGCTGGGCTTTTTGGCCTACCTCGCCATTTTGGTGATGGCTGTGGTGCCCTTGTTGCCAGGGCTTTCAGAGAACCGAGCAGACCTGTCCCGTCGCACATGGTGGGGGTTGTTTGCCTTCTCTTGCGGTATGGCCGTGTTCAGCCTGATTTTGATCGGGTTGATGGTGTTCAAGATCGATGCGTTTTGTTTCTTCTGTGTTCTTTCTGCTGCCCTATCCATATGCATGTTGGTCTTGTCGTTGATTGGAGGAGGTTGGGATGACCCTGGAAAGGTGGTTTTTCGGGGAGTTCTGCTTGCCTTGGCAGTGTTGCTCGGAGGTTTGATTTGGTCTTCGGTTGTTGATCCGAGCCGTCCTGACGTTGGTGTAGGGGGGCCAGGGGTCCCCCCAGTTGTGAAGACGAGGAGTACGCCATCTGCGCTGGCTTTGGCTGAACATCTCAAAGAGACTGGTGCAGTGTTCTATAGCGCTTATTGGTGTCCTCATTGCCACGAGCAGAAGGAGATGTTTGGTGAAGAGGGCGCCGCGCAACTGCAGGTCGTTGAGTGTGCGTTAGATGGTCAGAACAGCCAAAGAGATCTGTGTGAACGCAAAGGGATTGATGCCTTCCCTACCTGGGAAATTAACGGGGAGCTCGAATCCGGCGTGAAACCGCTCAATAAGCTTGCTGATCTGAGTGGCTATCAGGGCGGGAGGCAGTTCTGAAGCAGCCCAGTTAGGACCTCACTGGCCGTGTGGAGAGGTCTTCTCCTCGTTTTTGGCGTGAGTGGCGTTTCCACTGAGGCATTGCTGCAGGGGCATCAGTTCTGAAATGTCCGCCGCGACTTTCGCGGCGGAACAAACAGGCTTCAAGCAGTAAGGAGCTGGTCAACTGGCGATGGTTGAGGTCAAGTAGCAAGTTGAGGTCCCTTCTGGTCGTGTCATCGAGGCGATGGCAAATCTCTTGAGGCTGATGGCTTACCAGCTTGAGCAAAGGCTGTTCACCAATGTGCTGTAGATCCTTACGGATACTCGCGAGGCTTTGTTTCATTCCCTTTGCTGAGCGATCTACACCCGCCTTTCGCCAGCAAAGCTCTCGAAGATCTGCGATGGCGCGAGTTAGAGACTCGGCACTTTCAGTTCCATGGAGTTGCTGACAGCAAGGCTCGGGGGAAGAATCTCTTTGATGAACACCCAAACGAGGCAAAGAGCCCAGTTCGATTGTGGCCATTTGTCTGGCAAATACCATGCATTCCATCAGTGAGTTGCCAGCGAGTCGGTTGGCTCCATGCACTCCCGTGCAGGCGACTTCCCCAATCGCATAGAGCCCTGGAAGATTGGTTGCGGCTTGAAGGTTGGTGGCGATTCCTCCCATCCAGTAGTGAGCTGCTGGGGCTACCGGGATCGGTTGGTTGAGTGGATCTAAACCTAGTTCCCGACAGCGTTCCAGGATGGTGGGGAAACGGACCTCGGCCTGCCCTGAAGGGATGGGTGTGAGATCTAGGCCAAGATGCTGGACCCCTTGGTGATGCATGGTTTGGATGAGGGACCGGCTGACTTGGTCGCGGGGAGCAAGATCACCAGCGCTCAATTCCTTTACAGGACTTTGCCCCTGGGCATCAACCAGTACGGCACCTTCGCCTCTGACTGCTTCTGAAATCAGAAAGCATGGAGCTCCTTCCAGTTTCAGAGCTGTGGGATGAAACTGCACGAATTCAAGATCCTCGATCGTGGCGCCTGCTTGCCAGGCAAGGGCTAAGCCTTCTCCGCAGGCCTGAGCCGGATTGGTGGTGTTTGCGAACAGATGGCCACCCCCACCAGTTGCAAGGACTACGGCTCTGGCTGAAAGCCAATGGAGCAGCGTTCCGTCGAGAACTTGTACCCCGTAGCAGCGATTGTGCTCAATCCAAAGCTGGGTGGCGCGTACCCCTCGCCGGTGCAAGAGGTTGGGGCGCCGTTCCACTTGCTCTTGCAGCGCTTCAACCAAGGCGCGGCCCGTTTGGTCCTGAACATGCAGCACTCTTCGATGGCTATGGGCTGCCTCCAAGGTGGTGGCTAGCGCATCACCTTCGCGGTCAAAGGCCATCCCAAGCATTTGGAGACGTTGAACGCAGTGGGGAGCTTCTTCTACAAGTTGTCTGACAGCGTCAGCATCACAGAGTCCTGCGCCTGCTTTGAGAGTGTCTTCTGCATGACTCTCGGCGCTGTCTTTAGTTCTTGTTACTGCGGCGATGCCACCTTGTGCCCAGCGGCTGGAGGAGTGGCGGCTGGTGTTGCGGTTCAGCAAAAGCACCTTCAGCTGAGCAGGCAGCTCAAGGCAGGTCATCAGTCCTGCTGCCCCTGCGCCGATCACAACGACATCCCAGGGACCGTTAGGAATGGGCGTGGATGGGTTAGAGAGACTCATGAAACCTACAAAAAAGCCGCCGGATGGACCGACGGCTTGCGGTTGAGCTGATTGTTGAGTGAGGAATCGGTTATCTGTACTGACCGTCGTTGATCCGATCGAAACCTTCATTCACAGCAACTTCTTGGTCTGTGACAGTGAAGTTGTCTTTGTACTTGTCGAAAACAGATTTTTGTGAGGCATCCAGAACTGATGAGGCATCACTCACGCTGGAATAAGGACCGCCGACAACAATTTTCCCGGCGATGGTTGGGAACATGCCGGGGAACTGCCTAAAGGCTCGTACTGATGAGTTGTTTAAGTCCACCTTGTCGCCTCTATCTCCGAGTTTGTCGTCAGAGACATTGGCGTAGGCGGACTGGGGAAATATCAGGGCCATTAGCAGGCCTGTCATCACCAGAACCCCAGTAAGCAAGGACAACAGGCGCTTCATCAAATACTCCGCAGTGGATCGGAACAGGTCTTCCGGCTATGCCGGTCTACCAACTTTACAAGTTTGGACAGGAACTTAACCCAGGACTGTGATCAGCTTTTGCAGTTCGTTTCAGATCAAGCCGCTCAGCCCTGGGTTGATTAGGGCTGCAATCAGGAAAAGTCCATCGATTATTACCGTTGTCACTAGTACTGCACTGGCTACAGCCCATGTGCTGCGAAATTCTGAAGCCAGACGGGTTTTTTGTTGCATAGCTTGCGCCAGCAGCACGATCAGCGTTGCTGCACAGACCAGAGCGATAAGGGGTAGGGGATGAAGAAGCTGCTGAGCAGTTTCGTGAAGCAACCTTGGTGCTTGCTGTAGTGGAGCCATCACCACAACAGGCCATTGATTCATGACGCCGGTCATGACCATCATCAGATCCGTGCAGGCCGTTCCAAGCAGGGAGGCCAAATAGAAACTTGAACTCAATCTCCAACGGCTCGAAAGCCCCAACAGGGCAATAGGCAGCACTAGAGATTCAACGGGTAAGTGCCACAAGGGCTGTGTTCTGAGCCATCCCCAGTAGAGGCATCCCGCGAGCCAGCTGCCGCTAACCCCTACCAAAAGCTCGCCAGCCACCGCCCATCCCCGTTGGCCGATGAGGGCAAGAGGAATGCCAAGAGCTAGCAGGAACAGCGTGAATAAGCAGGCTGATAATGGATTCAGGCGTACCCAGGGGGCCTGCACAAAAACAGGCAGCACGACCAGGGCACCTGCCCAAAGTTGCAATTGCTGAAGGGCTGAAAGATTGGCGTCGAAATCCTTTTCAGATGTTTGCGATTCGACAGGATTCCTCAGGGGTTGGTTCCGTACAAATGTGCTGCTGTCGGGCTGTTTTTTTTTGATTAAGCCGCTGGACAAAGCACCCCCTCACAATGCAGTCAAGACATTGAACCTTATAAGACTCTCTGGAATTACGCCGCTTTTGGCTTTGGATCCATGGGGGCAATAGCCTCCATGGGTCCCCTGTTTTCCTCGATGATTCTCCTCGCGTCGACCTCTGAACTGCTGGCCGCTTGTTGGAGGAACTTGGTGCTGGGAGTGGTGCAAGGCCTTACGGAGTTTTTGCCGATTAGCAGCACAGCTCATTTGAAGGTCGTTCCCCTGCTGGTTGGTTGGGGTGACCCCGGCGTCTCTGCGACAGCCGTGATCCAACTAGGCAGCATCTTGGCGGTGATCGCTTATTTCAAGAGGGATCTTGCTGAGGTCCTTAAGGGCATCGCTTTAGCGTTTAAGCATGGTCAGTGGCGTGAACCGAACGCCCGTCTCGGTCTTGCGATTGCTATAGGGACGATGCCGATTCTGTTGGCGGGTATGGCGATCAAGCTTTTCTGGCCTGGTTACGAGGCCTCTTCAATTCGCAGTCTGCCTTCAATCGCAGGGGTGTCGATTGTGATGGCTTTGCTGCTGGCATTGGCTGAGCGCATCGGCCCGCGGCTGAAGCAAATGCATCTAGTCAAGGGGCGTGATGGCTTTGTAGTGGGCTTAGCTCAGGCGCTGGCCTTAATTCCGGGTGTGTCGCGCTCGGGTAGCACTCTGACGGCCTCGCTATTTGATGGCTGGCAACGTCAAGATGCTGCTCGCTTTTGTTTTCTACTTGGTATCCCGGCGATCACTCTGGCCGGTCTGGTTGAACTCAAAGATGCCTTTGCTGAGCTCTCCTTAGGAGGAGTTTTGCCGCTGCTTGTTGGAATCGTTTCTGCGGCGTTCGTGTCATGGTTGGCGATTGATTGGTTGCTCAAATACCTTCAAAGGCACAGCACTTGGATCTTCGTGGCCTATCGCTTGTTGTTTGGGGTGTTAGTGCTCGCCTGGTGGTTGAGCGGCAGATCAAACTAAAACAAACCGCCCTCCTCATTTGTGTGGAATGAGCCCTCCGCTGGTGTTGCGGTGTCAGCATTGGATCCTGAATCTGCGGCGCCCCACCCACGACCTGCCGTAGTTGCATCGGTTGAGCAGGGATCGATCGGAGAGCAATTGGGCTTTGAACCTGGCGATCAACTTTTAAGTGTTAATGGGGTGCGGCCAAGGGATCTGATTGATTATCGCTACCTCATCGTTGAGGAGGAGCTTCATCTCGAGGTCAGAGATGCAACCGGGGCATTCCATCAAGTGGATCTTGAGAAAGACTCTGATGATGGTTTGGGTTTGGCTTTTACAGAAGCCTTATTTGATGGGCTTCGCCAGTGCAACAACCACTGTCCTTTCTGCTTCATTGATCAGCAGCCACTTGGCCGACGCAATAGCCTCTATCTCAAGGACGATGATTATCGCCTCAGTTTTCTCTATGGGTCTTATCTGACTCTTACCAATCTTAAAGAGGCAGATTGGCAAAGGATCGAGACACAGCGCCTTTCACCTCTTTTTGTTTCTGTCCATGCAACTGAGCCATCCTTGAGGGCTCAGTTGCTGAAAAACCCCCGCGCGGGACTTCTTCTTGAGCAGTTGGAGTGGTTCACTGAGCGCGATCTTCAGGTCCATGCCCAGGTGGTGGTTTGCCCTGGCTTGAATGACGGTTTGGCTCTAGATCGTACCCTGCGTGAGCTTGCTGATTTTGGAACGGGTGATTGGCCTGCTGTGCTTTCAGTGGCGGTTGTGCCGGTGGGATTGACCCGTTTCCGTCCAGAAGAAGATGGATTGTTGCCTGTTGACTCTGCTTGTGCAAGGCGTGTGATTAGCCAGGTGGAGCTTCTTCAGGATCAGTTTCAGGCTTTTATGGGATCCCGTTTCGCGTGGCTTTCGGATGAGTGGTATCTGATTGCAGGTGCGCCTCTTCCACATCGCAGTACCTACGAGGATCTCCCACAACAAGAAAATGGCGTTGGTAGTATCCGCTCCTTTTTGGAAGCTCTTGACCAGGCCACGGTCATTCTTCCCAAGCGGTTAAGGCAGCCCAGGCGCTGCAGTTGGGTGGTAGGTCGCTTGGTCGAACAGGCTCTGGGTCCTGCTTGTGAACGACTCAATGCGGTTGAAGGCTTGGCAGTGGACTTACATGGGCTGCCGAGTCCTTATTGGGGGCAGGATCAGGTTGTAACCGGTTTGCTTACTGGTCATGACTTGCTTGAGGGATTGCAGGCTCTTGATCTTGGCGATCAGTTACTCCTGCCTTCAGTGATGCTGCGTCAGGGTGAGCTTGTGTTCCTAGATGACATGACTGTTGAACAGCTAAGTGAGACGCTGCAGATCTCGATACGTATCGTGCATGGGGCGGCTGACATCGTGGCCGCTGCGATGGGAGATGGCCAGGAAATTCATTAAGCTCCCCCCAGTTTTAATATTGCTGTGCGTCTGATTACCGCAAGACTGTTTCTCCTTGCAGGCGTATTGGCTCAAGGCTGCACTGGTGTTCGAGCTCAACAGTCGCTTGAGGTTCAACAGCATGGCAGTAGCACTGATCAAGCGCCTGCCTCACTAGAAGCTGAGGCTGATGGTTCAGCTTTAATCGATCAGTCGACCCTTCCGAGTGCCATTGAGCTCAAGGGATCTCGCCCCAGGGTTGATCCTTCAGCAGTTAAGCCTGCAGCAACTAGTTTGCCTGAGCCGCTTTCTTCGCTTGGGGCCACGCCAAGTCTTGCGCTGCCAAATAAAACTTCAGAGGTGAGGATTAGGGAGCTTCGCCCTCTCAGTTTGTCTGAAGTCGAGCAATTAGCTGAAGTCAATAGTCCCAGTCTCAAGGCTGCAGCTAGTGCTGTCGAGCAAGCAAAATCAAACCTTTTAGCTGCTCTTTCAACTTGGTATCCAACTTTAAATCTTTCTTCTTCTGTCAACTTTAAAGGCTCCGAGAGTCGTCAAAACCCTGCTAATCATCAATTGACTACTGAGGAATATACTTTTGGGGAACAATGGATTACAAATTTTGGGGCTACTCTTAACTGGGATCTCATTGATCCTGCAAGGGTTCCTCAAATTGCATCTGCTAGAGACAGCTTTGAAAAGCAGAGAGATACTTACCTGATTGCGCTTCGCGACTTACGTTTAAATGCTTCAGATCTTTATTTTAGATTGCAGAGAGCTGATGAAGGTGTGGGCATTGGTCAAAATGCCGTTCGTGCTTCTCTCGTGAGTTTGCGTGATGCTCAGTCACGCCTGCAGGCAGGGGTCGCAACCAAGCTTGAAGTGCTTGAGGCGGAAACTCAGCTTGCTCGAGATACTCAGTCTTTAACTCTTGCTGTAGCTCAGCAAAATACGGCACGTAGAACTCTTGCTCAATTGTTAGACTTGCCCCAAGACATAACTCCTACAGCGGCTGACCCAGTTCAAATTATTGGTATCTGGCAGCCCTCGCTTGAGGAGAGCATTGTTGCCGCTTATGCTTTTCGTGAGGAACTTGACAGCTTAATACTTGACATCTCTATTAATAATAGTAATGCTAATATCGCACTTGCTGCAGTGCAGCCAGTCCTTAGCCTTACTAACACTTATCAAGCCAATCGAGGAGAGGGGCAAGCAAGCGTTGCGCTTGGCAACAATGTCGACTGGACGCAACATGGATGGTCCTCTGATAACACAGTTGGCTTGGGTTTGACATGGAACATTTTTGATGGAGGGAGAGCCTGGGCTCAATATCGCCAGAACAAGCAGAAGGCTCAGCAAAGTGAGTTTGAATTCGCAGCAAAGCGTGATCAGATTCGCCTAGAAGTTGAGCAAAGCTTTTTTAATCTTCGTGCATCTAACCAAGATATCAAGACAACGAGTATTGGAGTTTTATCTTCAAGAGAATCACTTCGATTGGCGCGTTTGAGATTCCAGGCAGGAGTGACAACGCAAAGAGAGGTTGTGAATAATCAGCGTGATCTTAAACAGGCCAAGACTCTCTATGCAGATGCAATGCTGAAGTACAATCAAAGCATGATCCAGCTTAGTCGCCGTACAGGTCTGGATCAGATTGTGGCTTGTGATTCCTTAGAGCTTCCCAATAAGAAGCCGAAAGATGATCTCTTTGACTCCGCCGAAGTTCCTATCAAACCTTCTCCGCTCAATCCAGCCTGCAAGGCTTCCATCCTGCAAGCTGAGTGATGGGCAGTGGGCCTTTGCCTGAATCTCTTGGTTCTTTGCAACTGAGCGCAGTTCATCAACTCCTTGATCGAGTTGCAGATCGTCAACGTCAAGACTTTGGCAATATCGTTTCCGATTTTAAGCCTGACGGTTCATTGATTACTTCTTGTGATCGTTGGAGTGATGCAGCCATCGTGGCTGGTCTTGCTCAAATTGCGGAACAGGAGGGTGTGTTGAGTGAGGAAGGTTCCAAACGCGTTCCTGATTCACCGGCTTATTGGGTTGTTGATCCTTTGGACGGCACTACGAATTTTGCAGCCGGTATCCCTTATTGGGCTATTTCCATGGCTCGCTTTGTGGGAGGAAGGCCAGTGGAGGCTTTTCTGGATGTTCCTTCCCTTAACCAGAGAATTGTGGCTATTCGAGGTGAGGGTGTTTGGCGTAATGGCAAGCGGCTGACGAATGAAACTCGTTCGACTGGGAGTGCCTGTGTCTCACTTTGTAGTCGTTCCATTCGGGTTCTGCAGCGCAGGCCTGATCAACCGTTCCCCGGTAAAATCCGACTCCTCGGTGTGGCCAGCCTTAATCTGGTGAGTGTGGCCATGGGGCAAACTGTTGCTGCTTTGGAAGCCACGCCGAAGATCTGGGATCTTGCTGCGGCTTGGTTAGTCCTTAATGAGCTCAATTGCCCCATTCAATGGTTGGCTGCAGATCCTGCTCAGCTGCATCCCGGGCAAGACTTGACTGCGGCTGACTTTCCTGTTTTAGCGACTGGTTCCCCTGCAGAAATGCAGCGTTTGCGCTCTTGGGGAGAGGCTTTGCTGCATGGCTGAGTCAGGTCAGGATTGAGAAAAGATTGCGTACTGGGTATGAAATGGGCTATGTTTTTGGACTGCGCGAAGGGCTGAGTCCTGTAGCGCAGGCCACGCGATGCTGATGGCGAAAGCTTGAGGTGTCAGTGGGCGCTTAC
>NZ_LVHK01000004.1:0-5789 GCF_001631965.1 Prochlorococcus sp. MIT 1303 | reverse complement strand
GCCCCACATCAAAAGGAACTCCTTTTTGAAAAGTTCAGCTAGTTCTGAACTGTTGAAGCTCAGCAAGTGGTTGACATTGCCGCGCGTTTGCATCGCTGCGGGATCTCCATGCATGCCTGAATTGCTGTATCAGGTCGTGTTGGGCATTGCACTACACCAAACTAGGAGGAGGGATACTTTGGCTCCTTCCTGCAGGGGAATACCTAGGGCGCCGTGCGCGCTAAAAAGAGTCAGTAGGGGAAATTCAATTGGCTCGCCAGACATTATTTTGTTAGATATCGCATTCTTTTGAAGCAACATGTTGGTGCCGCATCAATAGTTCTTGATTGCGCTACCGGATGCTAATTATAGTCAATCCAAAGCTTTTCATTTTTCTGGACGTCAAACGCTATACAGATTCTTTGTGTTTTGGATTGAAATGGCACGGTCCTGTGAAAAAGAGAGGAGGAGAAGATATTTAAGTCTCGGACTTCTGGTCGGATTACTCTTCTATCGAATGCCGAATTTCCTTGAGGGTATTTTGGGCCTTGATGGCTGAATTCAATTGCTCCTTCTTCTGAAGTTGCTTCTCTTTCTGGCATTTGCAAATAAAAGGTGCCGCTAAGCCATCCAAGTTCATGGTTGTGAGATTTAAGGTTTCCGCCTGCTTCCATTACGATCGCCCATCCTGGCAAGATGTACATATTTTTGCCCCAGTTAACCTTAAAATCTTTGTCAGTATTTATGCTGCATGATCGATTGTAGGCGTCAATTTTTTTTATTAAGAGTTTTTTTAATTCTATGAATGGCTTTCTTGGCGTGTCAAGCACATTTCCAGATGTTTGCGACCCGTTGACTAGAAGCTGTTGGCATTTTGATTGAAATGTCCCATCTGAAAGGTGGATCAGTACTGCCTGGAGCAGTGCATCTGAGAATTCATGCTTATTGATTCTTTGGTTAACTATAGAGTCGAAGGTATTTCCGTTAAGCCCATTGTCTAGGGCTTGATTGTATACAATATTGGCATGGTCTATTGCTGCGATGCTTATTTGGGTGTACCAATGATTAGCTATTAATTCTTTTGCACATAAATTGAATTCGATCTTTTTGTTGAGGCACAGGTAAAGGGCAAGAAGAAGGCTTTTCCCTGCTTTGGTCTGGGTTTCGCTTAAGGCTTGTACTCCTTCGTTATATAGCCCCATCTGGTAACAAGTTTGGGCTAAAAGTATTGAAGTTTTGGCTTTCATTTTGTCGCTTTTTTCTGCTGCTCTGAAAAAATAAAGAGCTTGATCGAGGTTGCCGAGCTCTTCGTAGATGCTGCCCAGGTTGATGAGTGCATCTGGGTTGTCGGGGTCTAGCTCTATAACTTTGTTTGTTCTGCTAATGCTTCTTTATTATGACCTTCTCGTTTATGAGCCGACCCTTTATTTCCCCATGCGTCAACAAATGTCTCATCTATCTGAACGGCTACCTGGAATGCTCTTATGGCATCGTTATTTTCGCCGATTCGTAGTAAGGAGAGTCCAAGATTGAATGGAATATGTTTGTTATTTGATTGATAAATATTTAACTTTTTGTATTCTGTTATTGCTTCTTTGAATTGACCGAGCCTCTGATGCGTCTGGGCTAAAAGTAGTGAGCATCGTTCGCTTGGCGCAATAGCTGATGCTTTCGCGAGTGATTCTAGTGCTGCTTTTGGTTGGACTTGCTGGAGAAGTAATAGCCCTTGGTTGAGTAATGAGTTGCCTGCTAGTGGATAAATTTCGACCTCTCGTTGATAATATTCAATTGCTTTGGTGGGATTATTTTTATTTTGAAATATAATGCCAAGGATTTCATTTACTCCTGCAGTGGTCTCGTTGATCTGTAGAGCTTGTTCCGCGAATGACTTGGCTTGACCTAGATCATTGATTGCCAGGGAGTTTGCGGCAACTCGGGTATACGCCTGGACCAGATTTGGATCTTCTTTTATAGCGCGCTTGAACAGATCGATCGCTTCTTGGTTGTTGCCTGACTGCCTCTTTAGGTTGGCGATGTTATTGATAGCAGGAGCGTAGGCAGGGTTGAGTTCTAATGCTTTTTAGTACCAATGAAGCGCATTATCTTTATTGCCAAGATTTAAAAAGATATTGCCGATATCTTTGGCAATTTCCGGGTCGCTTCCCTCAAGTTTATGGGCCTTGGTAAGGCATTGTTGAGCTTTCTCTAATTGCCCTAGAGCGAGTAATGATTTCCAGGCATATTTATAGGCAAATGCTTCCTCAGGATTCCCCTGTAGAGCATTTATGCAAGCCTTTAGGCTTTCCTGATGGCGACCAGCGGTTGAGAGTCTTGGATGGTCGTCATACCTGTCATGGCTTCTTATGCGTGATGTGCTTGCCCGGCATGATCCCCAGTCCAGCACTATGTAAAGGCTATCCATCTCACGGGCTTAGTGTGTGGACCCAATTCATATTGCAGCGTATGGCTTCGAAATTTGTTGCTTTTATTCCTTTTGACTACATTAGTTTTATTGTTCTTCGTTGAGTACAATTAATCGTCTTCAAATGGCCTTGTTAGGCGGTTGTTAGGACTCTCTTCGGCCTGATGCTTTGGATTCGCAAATTTTTTGTTCGTATTAGGGAATAATTCAATCGGATTAGCGTGCTTTTAAGTGATTGGCTTGTCATCTATTAGATTGCTAGGGTTTGTCGAAATTACCTGCAGTCTATTTTCTCATGATTATGATTTCAGGTTACATCAAGCCAGCCAGTGATAATGTATTTGGTGCCTCCCTGTACAGTATTTCCTCTGTGAGCATGAGTCCAGTCGGCAGGCCATATGATGGTTAGACCTTTTTGGGGCTGTATTTCTAAATCGTAATGACTGAAATAAGTAGAGCCTCCACTGTCCACATCATTTAGATAAGTCATAAATGCAAAAACTCGGTGCAAGCTGGATGATACTCTTTCACAGTGCATACCATTAAAGTGTTGTCCTTGTTGGTATCTCACAATACTAAATATTCCCACGTCTAAAGTGTTTGCAAATCTTTGGAGAAAGGGCCATTGGTCAAGGTAGTCCTTGTAGCAGCAATGCAATATCTCAAAATAATCCTGAAATGCCGTATAACCCGGCAAGCAAATATCACTAGGTGGGATTGAAATATCTGTCGTGCTCTTGAAACCTTGATTAAGACCACTCGTGGTCCTTCCTATTACTTGTCTCCCTACATTTTTCTCGAAAAAGCATGTTATTTCATCGCAAATCGAAATAGGCTGAGTAGTCCAAGCTCCTATAAAATTGGGGCTTGCTTTTGGTTCTTGAATCTCAGACCTTTTCATGATTTCGTCCGGGTGCAAATGAAGCTCACAATAGACGATGCGAAAGTCAATCTTGAAAAAATATTTTTTTATTGTGATTATGTAGCAACATGGTGCCCTATGCATTTATATATTATGAAAAGTATTTTATTTGCCTTCGCGATTAAGTTCCTTTTGGTTTAATGGCCGGTTCTCGTCGATGTAGTAAGTGATGTGATCTGTCTGGAGAG
The DNA here is from genome assembly GCF_001631965.1 of Prochlorococcus sp. MIT 1303. Taxonomy (NCBI): domain Bacteria; kingdom Bacillati; phylum Cyanobacteriota; class Cyanophyceae; order Synechococcales; family Prochlorococcaceae; genus Prochlorococcus; species Prochlorococcus sp. MIT 1303. The sequence continues at coordinate 2,278 of NZ_LVHK01000004.1, read as the reverse complement.
GAGAGCTATTTTGACTTCTTATGATTCGCGACTAAGTCAACCCAGCCGGTGATCATATATTCAATGCCTCTCCCAACGATATTCCCACTGTGCGCGTGAGTGTAACCCGCAGGCCATATTAGGGTTAGGCCTTTTTGGGGCTGAATATCCAAATCGTAATGATTAAAGTGGATAGAGCCTCCTCGCTCTACGTCATTTAAAAAAGTAACAAATGTAAAAAATCGATGCAAGTTTTTGAGATCTCTTTCGGCATCCATGCTTTCAAAACATTCCCCTTCATTGTATCTTTTGATATTAAATGTATTCGCTTCTGCAGTTTGTTCCAATGCTTGGAGAAAGGGCCATTGGTCAAGGTAGTCTTTATAGCAGCAATGCAAGAAGTTGGAATAAGCTTTGAACATCTCGTGGCTTGAAAAGGCAATCTTCTCAGAGGATATTGAAAGCTCTCTCTTTGTGCTAACGCTTTTGTCGAGATAGTCTCCAGTTAAGCCTTTTGTCTGCTTCGCTGTATTTTCATCGAAAAAAGATATTATCTCATCACAAATTGATATTGGCTCAGTAGTCCATGCCCCTATGAAGAGGGGCTTAGCATTTACTTTTTTGATCTCAAATCTTTTTATAATTTTAGGCATGCTTCAATTAAACTCTGGGCAATCCTTATGGTAACTTAGTCTGATAAAACCTTCATATTCTCTGATAAGCCTGTAGCCTTCTTCTATGCTTTTGCCCATTCTCAACAAGCAACGTCCTTTTTGTATCATCACTCCTTTATCTTCCCTTTGAAGACTTTTGCCTAGCTCAATGGCCTGCTCGAAGCTATGTAAAGCTTCGCTACATCTGTTTAGGTCGAATAAAAGGAAACCCTTCTGCAAAAAGGCATCATAATTATTAGGGTTGAGTTCTAATGATTTCAGTGTTGTATCTAATGCTTTGTTAATTTTGCCAAGTGCATAATAGATGCCGCCCAGGTTCATGTGGGCAGTGGGGTTATTGGGTTTGAGCTCTAGAGATTTGAGAGTGGAAGCAAGAGCTTGATCAAGGTTGCCGAGATCTTTGTAGATACCGCCCAGGTTCATGTGGGCAGTGGGGTTGTTAGGGTTGAGCTCTAGAGATTTGAGGGTGGAAGCAAGAGCTTGATCAAGCTGCCCGAGTTCTTTGTAGATACCGCCCAGGTTCATGTGGGCAGTGGGGTTATCAGGGTTGAGCTCTAGAGATTTGAGGGTGGAGGCAAGAGCTTGATCAAGGTTGCCGAGATCTTTGTAGATGCCGCCCAGGTTCATGTGGGCAGTGGGGTTGTTAGGGTTGAGCTCTAGAGATTGGAGGGTGGAAGCAAGAGCTTGATCAAGGTTGCCGAGATCTTTGTAGATACCGCCCAGGTTCATGTGGGCAGTGGGGTTGTTAGGGTTGAGCTCTAGAGATTGGAGGGTGGAAGCAAGAGCTTGATCAAGGTTGCCGAGATCTTTGTAGATGCCGCCCAGGTTCATGTGGGCAGTGGGGTGATCAGGCTTGAGCTCTAGAGCTTTGAGGGTGGAAGCAAGAGCTTGATCAAGGTTGCCGAGATCTTTGTAGATGCCGCCCAGGTTGATGTGGGCAGTGGGGTTATTAGGGCCTAAATCAAGAACTTTCTGTGTCGCTTGTATTGCTTCCTTTAGGTGACCTTCTCTTTTAAGAGCATTGCCTAGGTTTCCCCATGCAGCAAGAAATGAGCCGTCTAGTTGAATGGCTATCTGGAATGCCTCTATGGCTGCGTTGTTTTCACCAGTTTCAAGCAAGCAGAGTCCAAGATTGAATGGAATGAGCTTGTTCTTTGGTCTATTGATATTCAATTTTTTGTATTCAACAATTGCTTCATCGCATTGCCTGAGATTTTGATATGCCTGCGCTAAAAGAAGTGAGCATTGTTCGCTGGGTGCAAGAGCTGATGCTTTTTCGAGTGATTCAATGGCTGCTGCTTCCTGCCCTTTCTGTAGGAGCAAACGCCCTAGATTGAGAAGCGAGTTGCTTGCTTTTGAATTAACTTCTAATTCCTTCTGATAGCACTTAATGGCTTGGTCGAGCTTGCTTTTATTCTGAAGGATAATGCCGAGTATTTCGTTTGCTCCTGGTGTGTTTTCGTTGATTGCTAGGACTTGGTTTGCGAATGATTCGGCATGATCGAGATTCCTCAGTTCCAGGCAGCTTGCTGCTGCTCCGATATATGCCTGAACAAGTTTTGGATCTGCTTGTATGGCCTTTTGGAATAGCTCGACCGCTTCTTGGTTCTTGCCTAACTGCCTCT
>NZ_LVHK01000003.1:0-13556 GCF_001631965.1 Prochlorococcus sp. MIT 1303 | reverse complement strand
GATGAACCAGCCCAAATTCAAATCGAGCTGAACCAGTTTTGAGGTTGCCGCGACCCTCCAGGCGCACAGACATGGTGCTCGCGTGATGCAGTGTTTTTGGTCCCAATCCCAAGGCTTCAGGCCAAGCGGACAGGGAGCCATTCGCCACTACGACCGCTCTTGCTTCAAGTTGTCTGCCGTCATCGGCTGTAACTTGCCAAACCCCCTCTTGTCTTTGCAGGCTTTTCACCGCAAAAGGCCGCAGCAGTTCGGCGCCTGCATCAATCGCATGGCTTGTTAGGAGGGCATCAAGCTTCTCTCGCCGCACAATCCAAAACGGGGCGGAATCTTGCAGGTCGGCCACGACGTGATCACTCAGCTGCCAGCTGAACTCAACCCTTTCAATGACTTCATCAACGACCGATTGCAAATCAAATGGAAACCACTCCTGCACCGCAGCTGCCATGCCTCCACCACAGGGTTTGATCGTTTGGTGTGCATTCTGTTCGAGCAGTGTGACGTGTTGGCCGGCTGCAGCCAGATGGAAAGCCGCCGCAGATCCAGCGGCGCCTGCTCCGATGACCAGCACATCTCGAGTGCTCAAACCTTGAGAATGTCGGCTTCTTTTTCGGCGAGGTATTTTTCGATTTCAGTGATGAATGTGTCGGTGAGTTTTTGTATCCCATCCTGTTCATCATGGCTCTGATCTTTAGAGAGCTCAGCATCTTTTTCTAGCTTTTTCACTTTATCAATTGCATCGCGACGGATGTTGCGCAGGGCTACTTTGCCTTCTTCTGCATATTTTGCTGCCAGCTTGCAGAACTCTTTGCGGCGCTCTTCAGTTAGCGGCGGCACATTGATGCGAATGATCTTGCCGTCATTGTTGGGTGTCAAGCCCAAATCACTAGTGGCAATGGCTTTTTCAATCAGGCCCATTGATCCATTGTCAAAGGGCTGTATGGCAATCGTCTGTGAATCAGGGGTGGATATTGTTGCCAGAGATTTCAGGGGCGTTTCGGTGCCGTAATACTCAACGTTGATTCGATCCAGTAGTGACGGGTTGGCGCGTCCAGTACGGATGGTGGCGAAGTTGCGCTGTGTGGCCTCCACTGATTTGTGCATGTTGTCATTGAGATCCTGGTTCGACATGGCTTCAGAGAGGCGAAGGCTGGGTGAAGGGATGAGTTGGGATGGCCTGTTTAGGTTGCATTGCTGATACGGGAGCCGATTGCTTCGCCAGCCACTGCTTTGCCGATGTTGCCAGGTTCAAAGAGGTCAAATACAACGATCGGGATATTGTTGTCTTTGCATAGGGCAATGGCAGTGCTGTCCATCACCGCCAGCTCGCCGCTTAGCACTTGCTGGAAGGTGAGTGAGTCGTAGCGTTTTGCATCAGGGAAGCGTTTGGGATCACGGTCATAAACCCCATCCACCTTCGTGGCTTTGAACACCACATCAGCGTTGATTTCCGCAGCCCGAAGTGAGGCCGTGGTGTCAGTTGTGAAGAATGGATTGCCGCAGCCTCCACCAAACACAACCACTCGGCCTTTCTCTAGATGGCGAATGGCTCGCCGACGGATGTAAGGCTCCGCCACCTCTTGCATTTCGATTGCAGTTTGTACTCGGGTTGGTACTCCTGCTCGCTCTAAGCCGTCCTGCAATGTGATGGCATTCATCACTGTGGCCAACATGCCGACGTAGTCGGCTGTGGCCCGATCCATGCCCGCTGCAGAACCCTTTAGGCCTCGAAAAATGTTGCCACCACCCACCACGATCGCCAATTGGGTGCCCTTGGCCACCACTTTGGCTACATCTTCTGCGATGGATTGAACAATTGCTGGATCGATGCCATAACTCTGATCGCCCATCAGCGCTTCGCCGCTGAGTTTTAGAAGGACTCGCTCGTAGGCCATTCATCGTCCAGATCCCGAAGAGAGTAGCAAGCCTTCTCCTAATCGTCCTTGAGCTGGATGGTCTGAAGGGTTGTCGCTTCTCAGATTCGCTTGGATGAAGTCATCATTCCTGATCGATGCGAGAGAACTTGCTTTGTCGCAGCGATGTGATGGCCCGTCTGACATTTTGAGCGCTTGAACGCATCAGACAGGATCCTTCTTGTTGGAGCGAGCTCATTGTGCATAGAGCAGAGCTTTGCTGGTGAACGGTCTGTCGGGTTATTTGCTACAGATCAGCTATTGGATGCAGATTTAGAGGTGAGATGATTGATTGCTTCAAAACTCAATGCCTGCTTGTGCTTTGACGCCTTGCTCTTTGAAGGGGTGGTGCACCAAGGTCATTTCTGTGACCAGATCTGCACGTTCAATGAGCTCCTTTGGTGCGCCCCGGCCAGTGAGTGCTACGTGGGTTAGGGGTGGCCTTTCCGTGATCCCCCCTAGTACTTCTTCTACCTTGAGGTAACCCAGTTTCATGGCCACATTGATCTCATCAAGCACGACAAGTTTGTGGTTGTTGCTGTGGAGGTAAATCAGAGCCTGTTGCCAGGCTTTTGATACCAATTGCTGATCTCTTTCCCGGTCTTGGGTTGTCCAGGTGAAGCCCTCTCCAAAGGCATGCCAGCTCAATGCGTCACCAAAAACTTTTAACGCTTTTGCTTCGCCTGGCTGCCAACTTCCTTTAATGAATTGCACGACTGCAACACGCTCGCCATGGCCAAGGGTGCGTAAGGCTAGCCCTAGCGCTGCTGTGGTTTTGCCTTTGCCATGTCCTGTGAACACAAGGATTAGGCCCTTCTCTTTGTCTCGTTCTTCTACACGTTGGCGCTGAACGTCTTGTCGGCGCTGCATGCGTTTGCGGTAGCTCTGTTGGTCGGTTTCGGGAGCTAAATGGCCGCCTATGCCGAGAACTTCTGCGCTCTGATCGAGTTCAGTTGAAGAGGGCGAATGCGGAGCTGGCGGGTTGGTCATCAAAATGTTGGCAAGGTCTTGAGCATGCTTTGAGTTGGGCTGCTTATGGAAGGCGGGCTGTGATTCGTTGTAGTGCTCGGCCTGCTAATAGTTCTTGCTCAATAGTGCTGTAACCCATCTCCCGAAGTTGCTTGGGCAAGTCTGCTTGGAGCATTGTGATAGCGGTTTCAGTTTCGAACAAGGCACAAAACAACTGTTGGGGCAGTTTGAGGCAGGGGCCTGCTGGATGGAGGTCTATCAGCACTAGCCAACCCCCCGGTTGCAATAGGCGCATGCAGGATTTGAGCACTTGTCGTCGTTCTTCTGAGCTGAATTCGTGCAAGGCCAGGCTGATTTGGATGGCCTCAAATTGGTTGGTGTTCAGCGGTGGCTTTTCTGCCATGCCCTCGATGCATTGCAGTTGGGGGGTTCGTTGAGCTGCTAGTGCAAGTGCCTTTGGTGAAAGATCTAAACCTGTTACAGCGAAACCAGCCTTGATCCATGGTGCTGCTGTTTCGCCAGACCCACAGCAAAGATCCAAAACTGGTGCTCCTTTAGAAAGCTTGTCTTGAAGAGCAGTCAGCCCTAAGGACCTCAACCGATTGAGACCCCCTACGCTGAGGGCCGAAATGGTTGTGACTAGGTCATAGAACCAGCGATGCTCGTAGGCAAAGGTTCTTAGTGGTGAGGTCATGGGCTGAGCTTTCGAGCTAGGGCTGCATCTACCGCTTGTTGTTGGTCACGTCGGGTGATCCAGTGGTGATAGGTGCGGGTATGAATAGCCACTGAATGGCCCATCATTCTTGCTGCAACTGTGTCTGGAAGGCCGATGTGGATTGTGCGTACCGCCCAGGCATGCCGCAGGTTGTAGGGGGTGAGGGGCAGTTGATAGCGTCGGAATTGTTCCGACACTCTTCTCCCCACCTGTTGGAGTGTGGTGTGACGCAGGTCGACATTCACCGGCGGCAGGGCCTGGGCATTGTTTGCTAGTTGTTCAAGTTCAAAATGCTCGACCCAGTCTGGATGAAACGGCCAAACCTGATGCTCGCCGGTTTTTGTGTTTGGTAGGACCCGCAGCACCTGATCTTCCCCCTTCGCTAAAGCAGCAAGGTCGCAGAAGAACACCTCGTGATTGCGCAGGCCGTAAGTGGCCATCAGTCCATAGGCAAGTCGCCATCCTGGGTTGGGGATGCGCTCCACCGCCTCGATGATCTGCTTGTCGCTGGGTAGTTGACGAAAGCGCGCCTGATGTAGTCCATATCCATCCGCTTCTGCTCGCCAGTCTTCCGGCAGTGCCATTTCCAGGTGGCGTGCCAATGCACCTAGGGCCGTGGCGCATTGCTGTCGGCTTCGGCTGCCATCTGCATAACTGGCCAGAGTGTCTCTTAAAAGCTCTGAATCAAAACAACTCTGCTTGTTAACAGCTAGGGCTTTGAGTCGTCGTAAGTAAGGAAGGTAAGCGGACGTCCATGTGCTGCGGCTACCGGCCGGTGACCGTCGGCGATATGGATCAGTAAAGAATGCTTCTTCAAAGCTGACCAAAGCTTCTCTGAGCCCTGTCGCTATCTGTTCAGGTTGTGTCCGTGTCGATTTGGTCGTCCACTGGGACCAGTCGAATTGTTTGCGTTGCAGTTGGTAGTGCACCAGTTGCACAATTCGCTCAGCCTCTTTCAATCCTTTTTGTTCTGCCAAAAGCTGCAAACTGATTCGTTGAGTTTTGATCAATCCAGTTCCATTCCGGCAGGGCAATGCGCCGCGTAAATTGAGCCACTGGCCTCGCTGTTCAATTCTCAGGTTGATGCCGCTGTCAGCCAGGGAACGGTTGATGTTGATTAGCTCGTTGCTCAGCTCCATGGCCCTGTAGGGATGGTGCCACCTTGGCGTTGATGGCAGCTACCCTCAAGTCCCTCTAAAGAACTCTCTTCTATATGGCCCGGGTCGGTGTCCTCTTGATGAATCTTGGGGGGCCTGAACGTATCCAGGATGTAGGGCCTTTTCTCTTTAATATTTTTGCCGATCCGGAGATCATTCGGCTGCCTAACCCCGCTCTTCAAAGGCCTCTGGCCTGGTTGATCAGCACGCTGCGCAGCAGTAAATCCGAGCAGGCTTACCGCTCAATAGGGGGCGGTTCACCTCTGCGGCGGATCACTGAACAACAGGCTCGGGAGTTGCAGAGCTTGCTTCGGCAACGCGGTATCGATGCCACGAGCTATGTGGCGATGCGTTATTGGCATCCCTTCACAGAATCCGCTGTCGCAGATATCAAAGCTGATGGGATTGATCAGGTGGTGGTGCTTCCCCTCTACCCTCATTTTTCGATTAGTACCAGTGGCTCGAGTTTTCGAGAGTTGCAGCGCTTACGACAGACTGATGAATCATTCCGCAAGCTGCCAATACGTTGTATCCGCAGCTGGTACGACCACCCTGGATATGTTCGTGCCATGGCGGAGTTGATCGCTGAGCAGGTTCGGCTGAGTGATGTGCCTGAAGAGGCTCAAGTGTTTTTTAGTGCTCATGGAGTGCCCAAGAGCTATGTCGAACAAGCAGGTGATCCATACCAGAAGGAGATCGAGGCTTGTACAACCTTGATCATGGCTGAGCTGGAAAACCTTCTTGGCTATGGCAATCCTCATTCCCTTGCCTATCAAAGCCGAGTGGGTCCAGAGGAATGGATTCAGCCCTATACCGATGAAGTTATTGAGCAGCTTGGTGAGGCTGGTACACGGGATTTAGTGGTTGTGCCGATCAGCTTTGTGAGCGAACACATCGAAACTCTCGCCGAGCTTGATATCGAATACCGCGAGCTGGCGATCGAAGCAGGGATTGTTCATTTCAGGCGGGTGCCTGCTCTTGATACTTACCCCACATTCATTGAGGGCCTGGCCGATCTGGTTGGATCCAGTCTTGAGGGGCCAGAGATCAATCTCGATGAGGCTGCCAAGCTGGCCGGTCGAGTGAAGTTCTATCCCCAGGAGAGATGGGAATGGGGCTTGAATACCAGTTCTGAGGCATGGAATGGACGCATAGCCATGCTTGGCTTTGCGGCTTTTTTGTTGGAGCTGATCAGTGGCCATGGCCCTTTGCACGCGATCGGTCTGCTCTGAGTGCTGGCTAGTTAAGGGTGGTCTCACTCTTCTTGTTGGTTCGTTTGTGGGGTGACTGTTCTCAACGGAGTCCATTTGTATTGGGGCATTCGCCCTCAGGCAGCAGGCTCACTGACGGATTGATTTTGCTGGTGATGGTGAAGAACCAATAGGCAATCTGTACGGCAGCCCCTTAATCTTTAGGAGCAGACCATGCTTTGCCACTGCCGTGACCTTGACTTCTTCAACCACGGCTCTCGGTGGTTCATCACAACAAGAGCAAAAGCGTATTACGGGCGCCGATGCCCTGATGGATGCTCTTCGCCGCAACGGTGTTGACATCATCTTTGGTTATCCAGGTGGTGCAATCCTTCCCATTTACGACGCCGTTTATAAGGCGGAGCAGCAGGGATGGTTGAAACACATCCTTGTTCGCCATGAGCAGGGGGGTGCCCATGCGGCGGATGGCTATGCAAGGGCTACAGGTCGTGTTGGAGTTTGCTTTGGAACCTCTGGGCCAGGCGCAACCAATCTGGTTACTGGTATCGCCACGGCTCAGATGGATTCAGTTCCAATGGTGGTGATCACAGGACAGGTCCCTCGACCATGCATTGGTACAGATGCTTTTCAGGAAACTGATATTTTTGGGATCACTCTGCCTATCGTGAAACACTCTTGGGTTGTTCGCGATCCGGGTGATTTGGCTTCGGTTGTTGCTCAAGCATTTTTTATTGCAGCTTCTGGGAGACCTGGTCCGGTCTTGATTGATATCCCCAAGGATGTGGGCCAGGAGGAATTCGACTATCAGCCAGTTGAACCTGGATCCGTAGTGCCTGCAGGATTTCACCGATTCCCTGCTCCAGAACTTTCCTCAATTGAGGCGGCTCTCGATTTAATTGATAATGCTCAGAGGCCTCTCCTTTACGTTGGCGGAGGAGTTATTTCTGCCGGAGCTCACGAGAGTCTTAAGGGTTTTGCAGAACGTCACCAGATACCTGTCACCACCACATTGATGGGTAAGGGGGCTTTTGATGAGCGACATCCTTTGGCTTTGGGGATGTTGGGAATGCATGGCACTGCCTATGCCAACTTTGCAGTTACTGAATGTGATTTGTTGATCGCTGTTGGCGCACGTTTTGATGACCGGGTTACAGGCAAGCTTGATACTTTTGCGCCCCGAGCAAGAGTGATTCATTTTGAAATTGATCCAGCAGAAGTAGCTAAGAACCGACGTCCTGATGTTGCGGTATTGGGTGATGTTGGTGTCAGCTTGGTGAAGTTATTGGACTTGAGTAAGCAAGAACCTGTTGAGTTGAGGACTTCAGCTTGGCTAACTCGTATTGAAAGTTGGAAGGACCTTTACCCCTTGATGACTCCGCCTGAGGAGGGGCCAATTTATCCTCAGGAGGTGCTCTTGGCGATAAGGGACTTGGCTCCTGAGGCCTACATAACAACTGATGTTGGCCAGCATCAGATGTGGGCGGCTCAATATTTACGTAATGGGCCTCGTCAGTGGATCAGTAGCGCGGGATTGGGAACGATGGGTTTCGGGATGCCAGCTGCTATTGGTGTTCAAATTGCTTTGCCAGACGAGCAGGTTGTTTGTATCGCTGGTGATTCCAGCATCCTGATGAATATTCAGGAGTTGGGAACACTGATTGAGTACAACATCCCAGCCAAGATTGTGATTGTGAACAACCACTGGCAAGGCATGGTTCGTCAGTGGCAGCAAAGCTTCTATGAAGATCGTTATTCAGCCACTGACATGCTTTCGGGTATGCCTGATTTCGTTGCATTGGCGAAGGCCTTCAGGATTGGCGGGGTGTTGATCACTGAACGAAAGGATCTCAGGTCAAGCTTGAAGCAGGCCCTTGCCACTCCAGGTCCGATGCTCATCGATGTGCATGTGCGACGTGATGAAAATTGCTATCCGATGGTTCCTCCTGGCAAGAGCAACGCTCAAATGGTGGGTTTACCTAACCACCCTGAACTTTCTGGGGTTTCTCTCTGATGCAACGACTGCAGTTTGTTCTTCTAAGCATTCTGCTTGTTTTGTTCATCGCACCATTGCCTGTCATGGCGGCGGAAGTGCTGCGTGTGAGTAGCTCCTCGTTGCTCCTGGTTGGTGATCACAACCGAACCTATACGGTTCGTCTTGCTTGTTTGCAGGTGGATCCATCTGAGGAGGAGGAGGCGATGGCTTGGTTGAAGTCAGAGCTACCCAGGCGACGGCGGGTCAATCTGCGCCCAGAAGGTTCTAGCGATGGGGTGCTTTTGGCGCGGGTGACCTCGATCGGCAGCGATGTAGATCTCAGTGCAGGGTTAGCGACTGCTGGTTTAGGTCGTTTAACGTGCGATTCGCCTCAGACTTGAGATAGGAGTGGATCTGCAGGATCAAATTGTTTCTCTAGAAAGATCTTGTGATAAAGCCAGAAGTGTCTGATCCATCAGCCCTACTCTGATGACGTTGGGTCTTCAGGATCATGGCCCCCTCCCAAGCGGCCCCTTTAAGTGGTTCGTCTTTGGCTGCAGATTCCATTGCAAGTGGGTCTTGGAGGCAAAGGTTCTTTAAGGCTCCCTGGCGGAGCTGGTTAATGATTTTTGCCAGTCTCCTTGGCTGTCAGGCGGTTTCGGCAAGTGGGTTGCTGTCTCCATCTGTGGTGGTTCTGCTGCCAAAGGGCTCTGCTGTAGAAGGTGCCAATGAGATCTTCCTCAAGGGCTTCCAGTTGGGAGAGGAGAAGGTAAGAGGTTGCGGTCTTTCGCTGGCGTCTGTGAAGTTGCGTCTTCTCAATCTTGATGATGATCCTGCTGTGGCTTTATCAGGTAACCCGCGGTTGAAGTTGGTCGTGGCGCCTCCTGCCGCTGATCTTCGTGCTTTTTCTGCTCTGGCGTCTAAGCGCAATCTCAGTGTGGTGATGCCTTATCAGCGGGGCGCTTCGTTACGAAGTCTTGGTGAGCTGGATGCACGTACACGCTTGTGGTTCTTGGTGGCACCAGTTCGCGATGACCATCAGGCCATGGCTCAGCGAGTGATGGAGCAGGGTTGGCGCCGCGTCATGGTGGTGCGAGATCCATCTGAGCTTGGTGTTGCTGCAGCGAAATCTTTTATTGAAGCCTTTGAGATCCTTGGTGGGAGGGTGGAGAGCTACGAGCCCGAGTTGGTGCAGAGCGTGAATCCTGACGATGGCGAACGACTCAAGCGTTTGCAGCAGGACCTGGTCTGGTTAGGGCCTGATGCTCTTGTCTTGGCGTCTCGCCCATCAGGTCCTCTTGCGCAGGCTTTGAAAAAGGCTCAGATGGATGGATTGCTTGGGCGGGGACCACAACATCCAGCCTGGGTATGGCTTGCATCATCGGATTTGGCGAGTGATATCGGTCCAGAAGCCTGGGAGCAGCTCTTGTTGAAGCAATCCTCACGGGGGCCTGGTTGGCAGAAATTTTCTGAATCGTTTGAGCAGCATTGGGGGCAGGCGCCCGATTTGTTGGCCGCTGCTGGCTTTGATACTGCTCGAATAATTGCGCTGTCAACGATGTCTGCTTCTCTAGCTTCTGCAGAGGGAAGCGCTGATCCTCTTGGATGGGTTGATGCAGAAAGTGAACCCCAGCCGCTTTGCAAAGCTTTGCGCTTGCGGCTCGAAGGCAAACAAGTGCGTTTGGAGGGCGCCGCTAGCAGTTTTGCTTTGCGAGCAGGACAGACACCTTCTGGGACAACAGTTTTTACTCGAGTTTCTGCTTTGGGGCCTGGCTGAGGCAAGACTCGAATCTGCTGCGATTGAATCAGGATTGGATGGAGCTGATGCGCTTTACGTGTGAGGTGATGACGTGTTGCGGTTGAGTGAGTTGAAGCTTCCCCTTGATCATTCGCCAGAGGCGATCGAAGCAGTCATCCTTAAGCGGTTGCGTATTCCGCCTTCCCAGCTCATCAATCACAGGCTGGTGAAACGAAGTATTGACGCTCGACGTCATGAGCGGATCCAGTTGATCTACAGCGCGGATGTGAAGGTTCGAGGGGAAGCTGCTCTGTTGAAACGCCACGCAGGCAATCAAAAGATTCGTAAGGCTCCAGACACCCGCTATTACCCAGTTGCGCAGGCGCCAACAGATTTCCCTCAAGTAGAAACGCAGCGGCCGGTTGTGGTGGGGGCAGGTCCTTGTGGTTACTTTGCAGCTCTGCTTCTGGCACAGATGGGTTTCAAGCCTTTGCTGTTGGAGCGTGGTCAGTCGATCAAAAAGCGCACGCTAGAAACCTTTGCTTTCTGGAGGGGACAGCGGCCTTTCAATCCTGATTCCAATGCCCAATTCGGTGAAGGTGGGGCGGGGACTTTCTCAGACGGAAAGCTTTATAGCCAGGTGAGTGACCCTGAACACTATGGGCGCAAGGTGTTTGAAGAATTGGTGGCCAGTGGAGCCAATCCAGAGATCCTTACGGTGCACCGACCTCACATTGGCACCTACAAATTGGCCACGGTGGTGCGTGGAATGCGCGCCAGAATTGAGGAGCTTGGTGGTGAGATTCGATTTGAGACTCGAGTTGATGAATTGCTGCTGCGGCGAGATTTAGATCATTCACGATCCGGCAAGCCTTTGCAGGTGGTAGGGCTGAAACTTGCCGATGGCAGCACAATTAGCAGTCGTCATGTGTTATTTGCCCTGGGTCATTCAGCACGGGACAGCTTCGCCATGTTGGAAAGGGTTGGCGTGAAGCTTGAGGCCAAGCCCTTTTCTGTAGGACTCCGCATCGAACACCCCCAGCCTCTGATCGATCGCGCGCGCTGGGGGCCAATGGTGGGTCATCCACAACTCGGCCATGCGGAATACAAGTTGGTGCATCACGCTCGTAATGGCCGCTCTGTCTATAGCTTCTGCATGTGTCCGGGGGGAGTTGTGGTGGGTGCTACATCGCAAGCAGATTGTGTGGTTACCAATGGCATGAGTCAACACACGCGCAATGAACGCAATGCCAACAGTGCCTTGGTTGTGAATTTGGAGCATCAGGATTTGTGCAGTTATGAGCGTTGGCCAGGAGATCCTCTGGCAGGGGTGGCCCTGCAGCGGGAGTTGGAACGAAGGGCTTTTCAGCTTGGAGGGGGTGGATATTGTGCCCCTGCTCAGCGCCAGGAGGATTTCCTGGCGGGCAGGCCTACAACTTGCCTCGGGGAGGTGACGCCCTCTTATCTGCCAGGGATCACGCTGGGTGACCTCAATCAGATGTTGCCGGCTCCGTTGATTGAGGCTTTAAGAGAGGCCTTGCCGGCCTTCGCTAGGCGTTTGCCAGGCTATGAGCATCCTGATGCTGTACTCACTGGGGTTGAGACCCGTACCTCATCGCCTGTGCGTATTCCCAGGGATAACTCCTTTGAGTCGCTTAACACCACTGGGCTGATTCCTGCTGGAGAAGGGGCTGGTTATGCCGGAGGCATCCTTTCGGCTGGCATCGATGGGATTAGGGCTGCAGAAGCCCTGGCGAAACAGCTTGTGGTTGTTCATTCTCCAGCTTGAGCGACGATTCCACTCCATTGCACGGCTTTGACGTGGTCCCTGCGCCATGAATAAAAGAGGCTGGACTCTGCCACTGTGCATAGTGGGCAACTGCTGATCTGCTCGCTGCTGAACCCAGCTTGTTTTAGTTGGTCAGCAGCAGCCAAACGAATGTCGAGACGCAGTTGCTGTGGCTCTTTGTCTGCATCGAGAATGCCTCGTTTTTTTAGCGCGGAGAGCCGTTTTTCCAGCTGGATTGGTGGGTTGTTTGGATCTGCTTCGAGGCTCTTTGCCACAGCTTCGGCAACATCAATTTGAATCTGATAGTTGGAACCGCTCACAGCTGGTCCTAGAGCAACAAGCAGAGTCTCGATTTTTGCTCCTCGAGATTCCAACTTTGCTAGAGCTTCCTGCAGGATTTTGGCGGTTAAGCCTCGCCAGCCCACATGACATGCGGCTGCATGTCCTGTCGAGTGGTCGGCAATCAGTACTGGAGTGCAGTCGGCAGTGCAGACCCAGAGACTTTGTCCACCCCTGTCGCTGACGAGGCCATCAGCTTCCGGCCAGGGTGGGCGGTTGGCTTGTGAGGCTTCGAGCACCCTGTCGCCATGAACTTGTTGGGGTCTATGAACGCTAATGCCTGCGCTTAGGTAACCAGCTAGTTGATCGGGGCCTCGATCTTGCCAGCGTCGCGTGAAGAATCCATGTTCGAAACCAGCCTTTTGTAGAAGGTCGGCCTGCAGGTAGTAGCCCCCATAGCAACCGACCCAGGTCCATCCTTCGAGTTGGTTAAACAGGGTATCTGGAGTGGCAAGCGGGTCTTGGTTGTCAGTTTCCGCTGCCTGCCCCAGCGATGTCATGGTTGCGGCAGGTCACGCAGCATCCAGAAACCAGCAAATCGTTTTTCTTCTGGGGAGGTCTGCACAGAGATGAATTGCAGTCCGCCGGCTTGCTCTCTTGATTCTAGGAGGCTCTGTTGAACTGCCTTGGCTGTTTTTTCATCTAAATCCGTCACCAGCCAGCGATCGTCTTGGCCTGCTTCAAGCATCAGCTGCGTGCCATCGACGACTAAGCAAACTGGTTCCAGGCCTCCAAGCCAGCCTGCTAGAGCCAAAGCACGGGTTTGACTGAACATCCGTACACCTGGCACAGGGATGTTGTCGTTGTCGTTTGCTCCCACTGGTAGTAGGCCACCGAAGCCGATTGGCCACTCTTGGGCTTCGCGTAGCAAACCTAAGGGTAGGGAGGCCCAGCTCCAGGCGTCTCCCCTTACGGCCTCAGGCAGAGGCACTGGGGGTGTTGGTATCGGAGTTGGAGGAGGAGCCAGCGGACCAGCCATGTAGCCCTCCTCAAGGGGGTAGACGTCCCTTTCTCGCTCGGCGAGCCAGTCGAGTAGGGCATAGGTTCGGCGGCTTGGAATGACTTCGATGCCAAGCTCTGCGGCAGCCCGTTGCACCATGGTGCGCATCGATATACGCCAACAGCGAAGCCTCAGTGGGGCCTCCCAGCCTTGTCCCTGAGAGTCTTTCAGGGCCTCTCTTAGGGCATCGGTCAGCCACAGTGAATTGACTTCTCCTGCAGGGCAGCGTTTTACCCAGCGGAATGGTGCAGTCCCTGAAGGGTCCTGGGAGCTGCTAATTAATAACTCCCAACGTTTTTTGCCGTCAGATTCAAGGATTGGTCGCGAGTAGAAGTCGAGCTCCCAGTCGGTCTTAGGGTGTTGGTCTGTGATGTTGGGCGTATTGGCAGCAATCATCCTGCTGACTGTTCCTGCTGCCTAAGGACGTTACGAGCTTTGTTGGCTCGATCAGTCGCTTCAGCCATAACCTTATCTTTTTCGATTAGGAGTTCGCCCGGTTGTCCTTCCAGTAGGGCTGTGTTCAGGGCAATGCGTCCGCGACCAGGGTCCATTTCGGTGATCAAGGCTTTGACTCGATCGCCTTGGTTGAATACCTCCCGCAGGGATCTAAGACTGCCACCGGTGATCATGGATTGGTGAAGGAGGCCACTCACACCGCCTAGGTCTATGAAGAAACCGTAGGGCTTCACTGCTACGACTTGACCTTCCACGAGCTGTCCTACTTCAAGTTCAGAGAAGCGGGCGGCGGTAGCGGCC
>NZ_LVHK01000002.1:0-9927 GCF_001631965.1 Prochlorococcus sp. MIT 1303 | reverse complement strand
CCAGATCATCGTTGCAAGCTGGAAGTAGGTAACAAACCATTCGCAGTCCCTCTACAAGGGGTAGGTACACCGAGACTGTCGAACGGAGACAAGCTGCACCACAAGTTCGCAGTGATCGACAACAAAACAGTGGTCACAGGCAACTTCAACTGGTCGCCCGCTGCCGCACACACTAATGACGAAACACTGCTGGTGATTCACTCACCCAAGCTTGCCGCCCATTCCACTCGTGAAATGAATCGGATGTGGCGAAGTGCTGAGCTGGGAATCACACCACGAATACAACGCAAGCTGGATCGGCAGAGACCCAAATCTGGGAGAGGGGTGGAGAGGGGCTGAAAGAACAAGAGAGATAGTGACCTAAATTCCCGTATCAGCAAATTCCGAGGTCATGAAAACTGCTCTGGGCATGCTTACCGCGAGTTCATTGCTGCTCATAACAGGGTGTGCAGAACTTCAAGAGATAGCTGAGGAGTACAAGGCAGAGCAAGCAGCGGAAGAAGCCAAGAAGAAACGCATTAGAACTCTCGACATAGATCAACCCATAGCCAATCTCAGCGTTGAAGCGATAGCAGAAGAATTCGAGGCGAACTCAGTAATGGCTGAGGACAAGTACATGAACCAACCTGTAGAAATCAATGGATATATCGGGAGCATTGACGACTCCTTGTTTGACGAGAAAAACGTCAGCATCACTATCACTGGCGGGGAGTACAGCTTTTCATCCGCGAGCTGCTCGAAACCTCGTAGCGCCCCCGAAGTCCGCGAACTCCGCAAAGGAATGCGTGTTGCCGTTCGCGGCATAATCACCTCAGAAGAAATGGGAATTGGTCTGTCACGCTGCAAGTTCTGGTCTTTCTCACAGGATCGATGGATCGGATCAAACCAAACAACACCAACGAAACAAGCATCGACTCCATTCAAATACAGCGCAAGCACTGAACAGCCATTCCAAAAGATAAAGCAAAATCAAATTCGCCAATTAGCACCTTTGGCATGGATTAATTTACCCAGAGGATGCAGCTTTTACTTTACAGAAAGCGATGAAAGCCAGCCACTTGCCTGGGCTACATTTCCAGTAGAAGATATTTCTAATAGCAAGGTCATCATCAATCCAGACAGGAAACAGAGAGAGCTAACAATCAACACTTACGAAGACTTAAAAATAGTTTCGGGCGACAATGAATACCAACTCATAATATCAATGGAAAATTGGAGGAAAACTGGACACGAAATGGAACAAAGCGCCTCTACAATTAAAGTCAAAGGTCTAAATAGTAGCTATCAAGTCACTGGTATTGCAAAACGAGGTTGTTAGATAAATCCGCCAAGAATCCAGCAAATCCTGATCTCGAACCTTAACAAATCACCGGTATCTATTCAGGAACAAGTCCAAATCCGGCAATTTTAAACTGACATGAGCATTCGAAATACAAGAGCTGGCTTCACACAAGCCAAGTTCAATGACGACGCTTCGTCCCTGGTCATCTTCGAGATACTCGTCATTGCCGTTGCTTTTGGAATTGGGATGCAGAGCTGGTGGTGGGGTGGAGGAATCTTCTTGGGCGGAATGATCGTGATGGTAACTCCCATCCTCAACATCCTGTTCTGCCTCGCGATGACCGCAGCATGGGCAGTGGCGGGGTTTCATATCGGCGAAGCGATTGACCAGGAAGGAGCCAACTACGTCATCGCCATCCTTGCTGGACTGATCTCACTGGGAGCTCACTTGGGAGCTATCGAGTGGGCAGAAGACATGGGGGCAAAAGACTGATCTGCCTCCACCATTGACCAAAAACGTGGACGCCCTGAGGCTCACACCAACGATGAAACCTTGCTGGTCATTCACTCACCCAAGCTCGCTGCACACTTCACTCGTGAGATGAATCGGATGTGGCGAAGTGCTGAGCTGGGGATCACGCCACGGATTCGGCAGAAGCTGGAACGGCAGCGTGACAAGTGCGGGAGTGGGGTGGATAGGGAGTAAGAAACCTAAGAGGAGGTAAGAGTGGCTTGATCTAAATTCCGCAATCAGCCAATCCCTAGGTCATGAAAACTGTTGTTGGCATCCTCACCGCAGGCTCATTGCTACTCACAGCAGGCTGTGCAGAACTTCAAAAAATTGCTGAGGAGTACAAGGCAGAGCAGGCAGCGGAAGAAGCAAACAGAAACCGCATCAGAACTCTCGACTTGGATCAACCGGTCGCCAGCCTCAGCGTTGAAGCGATCGCAGAGGAATTCGATGCCAACTCCGTTATGGCAGAGAATAAATATATGAATCAACCAGTTGAGCTCAGTGGATCAATCGCGAGTATTGACGACTCACTATTTGACGAGAAAAATGTCAGCATCACCATCACGGGTGGTGAATACAGCTTCTCTTCCGTGAGCTGCACAAAACCACGCAATGCACCCGAAGTCCGAGAACTTCGCAAAGGCATGAGGGTTGCCGTTCGCGGTGTTGTCACCTCAGAAGAAATGGGAGTGGGTCTTTCCCGTTGCAAGTTCTGGCTGTTCTCTGAGGATCGGTGGATCGGAGGCAACCAGAAAAAAACAGAAGAAAAGAGCCAAACACAACAAACGACCAAGGCTCAATCCCTCCAGAGATCCTTCAATAATCATCAAGAGGAATCTACGGATAGAAAGGACAACAATGAAATCGAGCAAGGAAAGACTCGCTTTGACTCGTCAACAACAATAGATGCTGCAATCTATATGATCCAAGAATGGGTAGATGCAATGTCCAACAATGATACTCAACGAGCATCTAAATATATGACCGGGGCTGCCGAACGAATGTATGATCCTGAATTCTTCAGGCAATTCGAACGGGTCAATGTTTCAAATCTGAATGTCGATAGCGTAAGTGGGTCTTTTATTAACCTTAGCGGGATTATGACCTTTGTCTATCCAGATGGATCAGTTCAAAAAGAGACGAGGACCTTCACCATCTATTCCAAGGATGGATCAACAGTCGTTACTAATACCGAATTTGGTAAGGTTGTTGACCCTAGAAACTAAGAGCATGAAAGCATAAGTCATTAGGCTCGTGAGAAGGAAACAACAGGCATCGGAGTAGATCTACGTTATCGACAAAATCAAAAAGCATATAATTCTTGACGCAGAATAGGAAGACGGATTTAAACCGTCATACGTCTACCGGAAAAGCGGGATTATCGAAATCTTATCTAAAGACGAAGAAGGGAAACTTGACAACATACCAGGAACCTGAACTCAAACAGATGAGAACACAGTGATTACTTCAGGAACAGGCTCAATTACTATTTTCCAAGCTTAGCGCTAAAGGTTATTTAGAAGAATCACACAATCTTCTAGATCAATTCTTCGATGGCAATGTTGCACGGACCGAATCGTGCTGAGAATCGCGGACTGGGTGGATGCAGCTAATCCCTCTGCATTCATCCACGCAAGGAAGCGATCAACCTCGGCTCTGATCCTGATCGGCAATCCAAACCGCTTCGCCACCCGATAGGCATGGGTCACCCTTGCCTGCCTCTTCTCCTCTGCCAGTGCCCTGAGGGCATCGAGCAAGTCCTGTGCTCGCCCCTCAACCAGTCGGCGGTATCGATTGAGGGATAAGTCCAAATCCCTCTGCTGGGCATCCCGCCAGATCTCCGCGCAGATGGCTTGTCCTCTGGCTTGGGCGATTGGATGGTCAAAACGACCAAGGCGATTGATGAAATAGTCCCGCCCATCCAGCCTCAACCTGACTTGGAGAGCACCGTTGTTATCCCTCAGCCTCGGCGGCTTCTTCAACATCCCTCTCGCTTGCATGGGATTCGGGTTTAGAGCTGACGCCCCTCAAAAGCCATGCCAGATGCATTGATCCAGTAGCTCTTCTTAGCCACAGGGCATCTCAAAGAGAGATCGAGTGCCCTTCTGGCTTGGGTTCTGGCTTATGAGAACAGAAGAGTCCTGAGCATCCCTGAGCGATTCCCTCGAAACCACTGCAAGTACAAGGCATTGGGACATCCGGCCTAGCCCGCAGAGAAAGCTCCACCACAAGTTCGCAGTGATCGACAACAAAAAAGTGATCACCGGCTCATTTAATTGGAGCCCTGCTGCAGCCCACACCAACGATGAAACGCTGCTGGTGATTCACTCACCAAAACTTGCTTCTCACTTCACGCGCGAGATGAATCGTCTCTGGCGTGGTGCTGAGCTGGGAATCGCACCACGAATGCGACGCAAGCTTGAGCAGCAACGAGCCAAGTGCGGGAGTGGAGTGGAGTGGAGTGGAGTGGAGTGGAGTGGAGCTGAGAATGGCTTAAGAGGTGGCTTAGGGTGAGGCTTAAAGTTAGTGGATATTCCAGCCAAACAATGGCAGGCTTTGGAGAGCAAAAAAGCAGCAAGAAGAAGAACAACAGCCAACATGAGCAAAAGACCCAAATGGGTGGAGATACTCTTCACAAGAACGCAATTAACCACCATGCACGAGGAGACCTGGCAAATGCTGAGAAAGATTACAGAAAAGCAATAAAAACTGGCTATTCTCATTACACCATATTCTCAAACCTAGGGGTTATTTGTAAGAACAGCGGGCGATTCGAAGAGGCAATTTCTCTATACAAAAAAGCGATAGATATAAGCCCCTACCATCCAGACGCTTACACTAATCTAGGAAATTTATACAGGGAGCTCGGCAAATTTGATGAAGCACTTGGCTCCACTCTCAAATCCCTAGAGCTCAAACCTGATAACCCCACTGCCCACATGAACCTGGGCAGCATCTACATAGATCTCGGCAACCTTGATCAAGCTCTTGCCTCCACTCTTAAATCCCTAGAGCTCAAACCTGACAACCCCACTGCCCACATGAACCTGGGCATCATCCACAAAGACGTCGGCAACCTTGATCAAGCTCTTGCCTCCACTCTTAAATCCCTAGAGCTCAAACCTGATAATCCTGGCGCTCTCAATAACATCGAAGCCTTTATTGACCAGCTGAACCTAAGCCCATCCAATGCCCATGACGTAGCGCGGATATACGAGCTTATGCTCAATCGAACAGATGCCTCACATCAAAAGCTAACCAAAATATTCCTAGAGGAATTTCTCCCAACCATTCAGAAAGCATCGACATCAAATCCAATCATCTCTGAGAGTAACGAGCCATTTAAACTACTGGCTGCCGACTGGAGATTTCGCAAATCACTGACCTTAATGATCCCGCCAAGCTCAGAGGCTGAAAGTTTTTTCACGAGACTGAGGCAAGAGCTTCTAACACTGGTAACTCAAGAAGGCAAAATCCCGCCACAACTCAAGCCCTTAACAGAAGCCTTAGCATCCCAATGCTACTTAAATGAATATGTCTACTCCACATCCCAAGAAGAGGAGCAGTCTGTAGTCCAGATCATCAATGAAGCGGCTGCTGATCAAGAAGCTATTAACAAATACCTAGCGATCGTCGGCTGCTACAAAGCCATCCATACAATAGGAATAAACCCAGAACTCATCAACAATTATCCCACTCCTGATGACAACAGCAAAGAACTAATTACGGCTCAATTCAAAGAACCCCTTCAGGAAAAAGAGATCAAGACTTCATTCCAAGAAATACGCAATATCACCGACGCGACATCCGAGCACGTTCAAGAGATGTACGAGAAGAATCCATACCCCAGATTCAAATACTCCGACTTCACAGCCAGCGGATTAGCAAAGCCGATTTTTAATATCATTAAATTGGAGACGACCAGACAAAATCTATCTTTTCCAGAAGAATTGAAGAGCCTGAAGATTAGCCCAAAAGTCCTCATTGCTGGATGCGGAACAGGTAAACAGGTCATCGGGGCTAGTCGCTATAAAAATGCTGAGATTACAGCGATTGATCTCAGTAGCAGCAGCCTGGCATACGCAACAAGAAAGACAAAAGAATATGAGATAAGTAATGTGGCTTTCAGAAAAATGGATCTCCTTAATGTCCCCGAACTTGGAGACATATTCGATGTTATTGAATGTAGCGGGGTTCTCCACCATATGGAAAAACCAGCGAACGGTCTATCCACACTCGTTCAACAACTTAAACCTGGTGGATATATCAAGCTAGGTCTCTACAGTGAAATTGCTCGCAAGGTCATCGTGAAAGCACGAGAGACAATTCAAACATTAGGAATAAAGAGCACTCCAGAAGGTATAAGAGATTTCAGGGAGAAAGTAATTAACGGAGAGATCCAGGAGCTTTTAGATCTACCTAAATTCGGAAGAGATTTTTATTCACTGTCGGAATGTCGAGACCTCTGTTTCCATGTCAAAGAACATCGCTATACAACAGAAGCACTCGAAAAACTTTTGAATTCTCATGGTCTGGCTTTTTGTGGATTCATGCTTCCAGGCCAGATCAAGAAGCTCTACAAGGAACAGTACCCAGAAGACGGCGACATGATCTTATTAAAAAACTGGGAAAAATTTGAAAAAGAAAATCCTTCAACCTTCACAGGAATGTATCAGTTCTGGGCTCAAAAAATTGCTTAAATACAATACTTAATTCACTCTACTCTAAACCCAGTCAGATTTCCCTTCGAAAAACCTGCGACCTCCTTGGAGACAAACCTCTTCTTGTCGAGAACCTTAACCAAAACCCCTCTTTAGCTCCTATCGAATATCACCGCAAGCAGCTTGAACGTAACAATAGCACTTCAGATACTTGAACGAGGATAGATTTTTTTGTACTCCTAAGCAATCATCTTCTCCAAAAATCTCGTGTCTCCTTGTTGACTAGGTTGCTTCTTGAGCGTTTCTCTGAGCATGGCGTCTTCCACAACTCCTACACGGATTGAAATTGAATAGGTCTTCATTAAAAGTCCTCCTGGCGATCCTTAAGGAATGAATCCTCTAGGCCCAGACCCAACAGCATTTAGTTACGCAACCAAAGTTGATTGACGCTCGGCATCAATGATATGCGGCCTTCAACCGCAGATCGAACCTTATTTATTTGAACATTTAAATTCGTTGAAACACTTTTTTCAACATCTCAACAAGGTTAGTCTAGCAATGAATATCACTTTTGCCAGCAGACAACCTACAATTTAACCAGGTCATTAGCCAGTAAAAGTATTTACATTTGAGCTAATAGAGTTATAATGCTAACGCGCACATAGCCATACATTTATGAATCTAGAGAACATCTTTATAAAGACAATTCCAAAGTGTCTTCTTGGATTTAAGCAAAGACCATCGGGGCCCATTTTCAAGTGTCCATACTGCCAGCAGAATGACTACGCCTCACCAGCTAAAAGCTATTCATCAGCAAGCCTAAAAGGCAGCTTTCACAACAAAAGCAATGCCACTAAATTTAAATGCCATTTGTGTGGACCCAGTCGAGAATTTCATGGCTTCCTGAAAGACCATTTCCCAGAACTCTTTCTTGACTACGTTACCGCTCGAGAATCCTATGGGCTGACTGGGTTGCAAGCTAACTGCCCTAGCCTTCACTCAGCACAGAAGAGCCTCTAGAAGGCTTTAACAGCAAATCCTATTCAATTAGCACTCAATATTCCCGCACACCCCTCCCCGAGCCCTAAATCTCCTCAGGTGACTACTTATCCACGCCTCACACCACAGCAACAAGCAGGTCAGGCTGCTCACCTTGTTCCCTTGTTCGTGCCTGTAAGCAGAAACGACAGCGTGATCCTGATTACCAGGCTGACCTCTGGCTAAGCACAGACACCTGGCATTCAGACCAGAAACGGCCCACAAGAAAATAATCATTTATTTTTATTCGCAATACCACCACATAACATCAGGTAAAAATTCAATCATCAACATTCATTCGGTTCTGAATAACGATCCCCAGGATTCAGGAACATCAACCCCAATAAAACCTTTAAAAGGAAAATACATTGGGTTGTCACAAGATGAACTCATCATGGAGTTCTTCCCCGAAGAAGTCTTCTCACTCGCTGAGTGACCAGCAAGGCATGGTGATCCGTCCAGTCGGTTTCGCGTAGGTCTTCAAGAGCTGTTCAGTGCGATGTCCTGCCGCTGCTACCAGATCGGCAGGACTATTTCCCATCGCTAGAGCATGGCTCAAGAATGAATGGCGCTGGGCATACAACCGCCTCGGCTCTAAACCCAGACGCCGCTGAGCACGTTTCCAGGCCTTCTCAAGACCACTGTCATACAAGTGTCCATGACTTCTGGGTGTCACAAACACCAGACCCTTGTGGGTATCCAGTCCCAGCTCACCCATCCGCAGTCGATGCTGCTGGAGCAGTTCGACAATCTCAGGATTCAGCGGCACCACCCTGCTGCGACCAGTCTTAGTGGTCCCCCACCGCCTGACATGGGTACTCACTCCATCCCGCCGCAATGACTTGGCAATCAGCAGTTCACCCTCAGCAAATCTGACGGCATCCCAGGTCAACCCGATCAACTCGGAGTTCCTCAAACCTGTACTCAGCCACAGCGCGAATACTGGATAGAACCACTGTTCCTTCTCCTTCAGGTGAGCCAACACCCTCTGAATCTGGGGAATACTGAGCACTTCTTCCATCACCTGGCGGTGGGGGGCATTGATCGCAGCCGCGTCCAAGGCACGGTTGGACGGTCGAACGCTGCGGATCGTGCTCACAATCGTTGCCCGTGTCGATGCGGCTAAGCCGTCATCTGCCATCCAATCCAAAAAGGTCTGAACCTCCTGCCACGTTCGCAGTCCAGCGCCATAACGCTTGAGTACTCGGTAGGCATGGGTCACGCGCCCCTGGCGTTTCTCATCCATCAATGCCTTCAATGCTGCGAGCAGGTCAGGTTCTTGCCCTTCAACCAAAGGCTTGTAGCGATGGAGGCTCTGATCCAAACGCCCCTGCTGAAAATCACTCCAGATCTGCGCTGAAATCGCCTGAGCCTTCGCTCGGGCAACAGCGTCATCCCACCTGCCCAGGCGATTGATGAAATGGTCTCGCCCCTCAATCCTCACGCGCACCTGGAGAGCACCGTTGTTGTTCCGTAGCGCAGGTCTTTCCTCAAAATCCAGCTCCTCATCTGGGATCTGGCTTAAAGCCGCCCCTAAGCAGAAGCTTCGTCACTTCCTCAGCTCTTAGCCCGCTGTAGCTCTTTCATCCCCTCCAAGACCTTCTGGCTCAAACATTGGCTTAAGAGGCATGAGCATCGCTGAGGAACCAAGCTGAGAGGTACATCTCGAGGAGCTCCCCCACAAGTTCGCCGTGATCTACAACAAAAAAATGATCACAGGCAGCTTCAACTGGTCACCCGCTGCCGCCCACACCAACG
The DNA here is from genome assembly GCF_001631965.1 of Prochlorococcus sp. MIT 1303. Taxonomy (NCBI): domain Bacteria; kingdom Bacillati; phylum Cyanobacteriota; class Cyanophyceae; order Synechococcales; family Prochlorococcaceae; genus Prochlorococcus; species Prochlorococcus sp. MIT 1303. The sequence continues at coordinate 675 of NZ_LVHK01000002.1, read as the reverse complement.
ATGAAACGCTGCTGCTGCTTCACTCACCAAAACTTGCTGCTTACTTCACCCGTCTAATGAATCGGCTCTGACGTGGCGCTGAGCTGGGAATCACACCACGAATACAACGCAAGCTGGATCGGCAGCAGGCTCGCTGCGGGAATGGAATCGAGCGGGAGTGAGAATGTCTTGAGAAATGGCTTCGAAGACTCTTAAAATGTGATGCTCCCGCCAAGCTCTTGAACGAGTGGCAGACCGAGAACGCATCCAAGAGCTCTCAGCCGCTGGTCGCCATCAGGAATGCCTACAGGCTTGTCAAAATGCTCTACAGGTCAATCAAGAAGAGACCTATGCCTATAAATATGCAGGGAAATCCCTATTAGCCCTAGGGCAATTCGAGAAAGCACAACAATGCTTGGTTAAGGCTCATCAACTCGATAGCGGCGACCCAGAAACAGTTAAAGATATCGGCAACATCTTTTTGAATCTTGGCAATAAAGCAGACGCCCTTCAATGGTATGAGAAAGCTCTACAAATAAACAACAGTTATGCACCTGCTTTTAATAATCTTGCCAACCTCAAGAGGCAGTCAGGCAGCAATCAAGAAGCAATCAATCTATTCAAACGCGCTATACAGACAGACCCAAACCTTATCCAGGCATACGTGGGAGCAGCAGCAAGCTTTCTGGAACTAGG
>NZ_LVHK01000001.1:0-12214 GCF_001631965.1 Prochlorococcus sp. MIT 1303 | reverse complement strand
AAAAGTGAGCATTTATTTATTTATTATTTTTATAAATCTTTGAACTAATGTTATGAGCTTCGACGATTTACTTCACGTTGGTAGGCCAAATTTAGGGAACAGAGAAAAGTTTTTATCTCTTGTAAACGAAATCCTAGACAGGCGTTGGCTTACAAATCAAGGTCCCGTTGTCAAAATGTTTGAAAATACTATATGTGAATATTTAGGTGTAAAACATGCATTGACTATATGTAATGCGACGACAGCACTGGAAATCGCGGCTAAAGCTCTTGGAATCAAAGGAGAAGTTATAATACCTAGTTTTACATTTATTGCCACTGCTCATGCCCTCCAATGGTTGGGTGTAAAACCTATTTTCTGTGACGTTGGCCCTAGAACTCATAATATTGATCCCACCAAAATAGAGGCACTTGTAAATGAAAATACTTCTGGAATCCTAGGTGTACACATGTGGGGGAGACCTTGTGATATCGAGACATTACAATTATTATCATCAAAATATAATATCCCTGTATTTTATGATGCGTCGCACGCTTTTGGTTGTTCTTATAAATCCAATATGATTGGTAACTTTGGTTCATGTGAAGTGTTTAGCTTTCATGCTACAAAAATTATTAATTCTCTTGAAGGTGGATTAATAACTACTAACGATTCTAGACTTGCGAGTAAAATAGATAAAATGAGAAATTTTGGATTCACTGACTTTGATAAAGTAGACGAGCTTGGCATTAATGGGAAAATGAATGAAATATCGGCTGCTATGGGATTGACAAACTTGGAATGTATTGATGAATTTATTGCTAAAAATAAGGCAAATTACGATCTATATCGTAAATATTTATCATCAATACCATACGTCAAGCTGATCGAATACTCGGCAGAAGAGTATTTCAATTATCATTATATTATTCTTTATCTGGATACAGTTAACTCAAAGAGATCTAGAGATGAGCTAATTAGTATCTTACATAGCAATAATATTCTCGCCAGACGATACTTCTCGCCTGGTTGCCACCGTATGATGCCATATCAGACAATGACTGATTATTCAAGACTTGATCTAAGGGTGACAGAACTGTTGTCAGAATCACTAATTGCTCTTCCGAATGGTCAGTCTATCGATGATGATGATATTGCCAAAATATGCAGCATTATAAATAATTTTATCTCCAGTCACTAATTTGGGCGTGGACAAGAAATTATACACGCCCAAACTAAAAACCTCTAACGTAGAGAATTGGACGTCTCGTGGATTATTTGTTAAAGTCAAAGAATAAATATTTGCAATACTCCGTTAGCTTGCGAAAAAAATAAGTCGTAATTTTTTAATATACGAATACAGTTCTCAAATTATTTTTGGTATTTATACACTATCTAAGAGTAGGCAACTGACATCCTGTTTTGTCCCAGAATTATACCAACTCTTGATATAAATCTACTAATTAAAATGTTCACGAGGGTTATTTACAAGTTTAAAGAAAGCCTTCAAGGAAAAGATGTATAACAATACCCTTCATGGTTGATAAAAACTTTATAAGTTTAGAATATAACCTTGAGATATTGCAGCTATATCTAGAGTAACCTCAAGAAATAAAAAGGCAAACCGATTAGAAGTATTGTTGCTTTCGTAAATAATAAGAAAGCGTAAAAATATTAAAGCAGAAAAATTAATATGGTAAAGTTAAAAGGCATTAATTAGATCAGTTATGAGTAAAAAAGTAAAACGGGAGTTTTCTTACAAAGCTGGAGAATTAGAGACATCAAAACATGAGCACCGTCGTTCGAAGTATTACGAGGGCTTAGAGATAATGAAGAATATGCCCTATGGCTTTGAAGAACATATTCATGACTTTCCTTGTTTTGTTGGGAGCCTTACAATGGCAAGGTTCTTTTCACTTAAAGATTGTTATGACAAGACTTTAGGAATAGCTGGTCACATCGCTGATGTTGGCGTATTTAGAGGTGCCAGTATGTTCTTTTTCTCTAAGTTGGTTGAATTGTATGAGCCAACGACATTGACACAAGTTCACGGGTTTGACTGGTTTCAAGGGAATAATCCAAGCTCTGTACTAGATAAGGATATTTTGCCTTCAAGTAGTTCAGCGTCATATGAAAATGTATCTAAACTAATTTCCGCTAATAATTTAGAAAATATAATTAGATTGCATAAGCTTGACTTGACAAACGATCTGCCAGATTTTTTTGATAAATATTCTCATTTGCAATTTCGACTTGTTTTTTTAGATACAGGTACTTATAACGTTGTAATAAATGCATTGCCTTTTTTTTGGGAGAGACTGTCTAAGGGTGGCATTATAATAATCGATACCTATAATATTCAGCATACACCAGGTGAAACTAAGGCTGTCAATGAATTCTTTAGTGATAAGAATATTGAAATACGTACATTCAAAAATGGCTGGATTCCCACTGCTTATATTCAAAAATGAATATAGATTCTGAATTGGAGACACATCTTTCTACATTGCGCTCTCAAGGTTTCACATGCATATCTAATTTCACAAGTAAGTCACATGCATTCAAGCTCCTTGAGAGCTTACCCTCAAGCGAGAGGGTACATGACAGCTCACATAGCCAATTTATATACAATTTGCAAAATTACAATCCATCCTTTTATACTACCTTTACTCGCTCAAAGCTTCTTTCTAGAATTCTATATGATTGTTTGCATGATATTTGGTATCAAAAAGTTGAGCCAAATTATATATTGCGTGGTTTGGTTGCTCGGTCATCCTCATCTACTCCACTGAAAATGCATTTAGATTCATTTATTCCCTACAAATCAAAACATATTATCAATCTGATCTGTATATTGTCTCTAGAACCATCAAATAGGTCTACAGGATGCACGGTAGTAGTTCCATACACCCATCTCTCTGGAGAATGGGCAAGCCAATCTTCTCTGGAAAGTGCAATTGATATAAATTGTCAGCCTGGAGACTTACTTTTACTAGATACAAGAACGTGGCATGGTGCACGTGTCAATATTTCAACATCGACTAGGTGGAGTATCACAGCTACATTTTCTAGATGGTGGATTAAACAAAGTTATGACATGGCTATGTCAGCACCAGATTCATTACTTAGAGTTTTGGATCAAAAAGAAAAATCTATACTTGGGTTCTGCAACCGAACACCTCTAGATGAATATGAACGGATAAATATACAAGGTGGATATGAGCTGATACCAGATTAGTCAACAGATTCTTAAATAGTTTACATCGAAAATAAATAATAGAAAAATCAGGTCTAAGAATTTAAGCTAATAGCTATTACCCTCATAGTTATAGATTTATCTTGGAAAAAATGTGCCGAAAACTTCCGATAGGGTCTATAATAAATTTGTTAAATATTCGATTTAATGGATAGTAAATTTGATCCGGTTTTGAGAGATGCTCATTATTGGCGTGAAATGAATCAGGTCTTTAGTGAGAACGATCTTAATCTCAAGTTTATAAGTAAAAATAGCCCTGTATTTACTATGAGACGACATCTCGCACAGTATCTAGCTTACTATGAGTTGTTCAAGAGAGTAGTTGATCTCCCAGGTTCTATTGCTGAGTTTGGAGTATTTTGGGGGAGTGGTCTTTTTACTTGGTTAGATTTAATGGAATTGTTCCTGCCCACTGATAGGGGAAGGAAAATCTTTGGGTTCGATGATTTCAAAGGTTACCGAAAACGATCTATAAGCGAAATAGATCTTCATGGGGTTGAATTCATTGAGAAAGTTAGCTCTACATTCAACACTCCAACTGATGCAATCAAAAAGTTAATAAGAATCAAAAACTCAGACAATCTCGTGCCAAATGATCCAAGAGTAGTTTTGTATGAAGGTGATATTGAAGCTTCGTGGAATAAGTTTATCAAAGAGAATTCAGGGGTAAGATTTTCCCTTATTAATATCGATTTTAATTTATACCTAGCTACTCAATATGTACTTGAGAAAGCTGTTCCACTTGTTGTTCCTGGTGGTGTCATCATACTAAGAGGTTATGGTGTTAAGCCATGGGAAGGTGAAAGCCGTGCAGTGGATGAATTTCTGTCTAAACATCCATCACAATTCAGAATGAAAAATATTAGGTTTAACAACACACCAAATGCCTATCTGGTTAAAATTTAAGTTGAATCCATAAGAGAATTTCCTATAAGCCTTCAAATTGCATTTGAGTTATTCGAAGGTGATGATTATGATTTAAAGTAGCGATTTTGTTTCTCATTATTAATGGTTTCTTGAATTGGTAAAATGATTTGACACTTTAAATCCTGTCCTCAGTGAAACTCCATTAAAAAACATAAAGGTTATGCCATAGCCAATACGTATTGAAAAAAATGGGGTTAGTTCAGAAAAATCCTTTTAGAACCACTTATTGTTTTTCTTACTAAATAGTGTTGTGTTTGTCCTAGATGCTCTCCAAATAATCATCTTCTGAGTTAAGAAGTAGAGATTATTGTTGGTGTATTGGTTAGGTGTCGCTTCCTTTCTAACGTAAGCAACCCACAGTAGTCAACTGCTTATCTTAGTAACTAAGCAAGTTTATCTATTGCCTGCTTAGGCCATAAATTTCAAAAAGCCTCTCATAGTGACGGCTTAGACAGTCAATAAAGTTACACGTACGGTTGAATGAGAGTCTAATTATCTAGATGCTGTACTTGATCACCGTTGAAGTAAAAGACCCCATACAGCTAGTGACATACTAAAACAAAATGGTTACTCTGCTTGGAGTGCATTTTCATCATGACAATGTCGTTGCAAGAGTTCCTAGTAATAGAATCCAACAAGGTTCGGAATTAGAAGGAAACGGCGAAAGTTATTCCTTTTAATTAATTGTAGTCAAATTGCAGGGTAATAATAAGAAGATATAAAAAGTTTCGCTTGTCTTCCTGAGAACACATAATTGAAAAGTATATATTTTATCCGTGATTTCTTATCCGGAATTAGGGTAAGAATGATTCTCCAAAATAAAAATAAAACGCAAATATATAGTTAGAAGAAATACCGTAAAACAACAGAGAGAACAGAGCTTCTTGGAGATGAACATGATGTACTCACAATAAGCACTTCTGATATGTAATGACAAATTGGAACCAACCAGAATAGGATGAACAACGGGACTTGTTTGCGGGTAAAACGACGTCAAGGATACGTGTGATTTTTTCGACCACTGGAAGAGAAAACAAATGGGACAATTTTTGATCAACTAAATTTGAGAAAAAAAGAATCGTAGGCGTTTACTAAATCAAATGTCCGTCGGAGAACCAGCGATAACGGTATACCTAGCAGATGTGCAAGACGAAGCCCTATGCGAAGACGTGAGAGGCAAAGAACCAATCTTCATATCAACTAGATCTTTATCCTGAACATAAATATTCGTATAAAGTCGGGTCACTCTTTTTCCTGGTGCGTTCTTAAATAAAAAAAAATCAGATGATCAGAATGGAAAGGTAAGCAATGTTAACTATAGGCATGAAGTTACAACTTCATCTCAAAATAATTTCAGAGGAGGAGTGAATTGCTTAAATCCTTCAAATATTCAATCAATTCAAGAAAAATGCTAAAATATTTTGTCCGACAAATTATCATGCGTGTCAAGGACATCCAGGATCTAAAAACCTTTTATTTCTCAATAGTCAACTCTTCAGCTATGTGCTTGAAAAATAATAACTTTACCGATAACTGGGACAGCAACAGGTTTGGGGTAAGGGACCCTGGCTATAACAAGAACTTCGCATATGAGCTCAATGAATTCACGGGATCAATAAAAGAATTATTTCAAGTCTTTCGAATGCTTAGTGATGAATATTCAAAAGAATTATTTTTCAGCTATTTATGCTACAGAATGGTTGGGCATACGGCTGTAAAAATTTCCTCAGACTGGGAAAAGCGAATTGCGGCAACAACATCATTCAATCAAGTCGCACAAAATAGCAAAACCGAAAGCGTTTTAAATATGTTAGATTATAATGGGAACAAGTTGAATCACTATGACTTTATTTGGGAAAGTACTAGATATTTAATCGACTGTATCAACCTTACCCATATTCTAGGAATGGGGCAATATTATTATGACCGTAATAATATTCGCATAGCACCTGAAACTGGTGATTATATAATTGATGGTGGTGCATTCCTAGGTGATACCGCATGCATATTTTCTAACAGTGTTGGCGAAAAAGGGAAGGTTTATGCTTTCGATCCTCTTGATGGGCACTGTGATGTTATCCGCCACAATTTCAACCAACTTGATATTGATAATTGCGTACTTTTCCAGTATGGTCTCTCAAACACTACGAACATAGAAGATCTTGCTGCGCTACCTAAGATTAGGATAGATCAATGCGCTCCAGGTTTTTCACTAGCTAACAACCCAAAAATTTCACTCCCTCTGGTAAGTCTTGATCACCTGTTAGCAAAAGGAGATATTGAGAGAATAGATTTTATCAAACTAGATATAGAAGGTTCTGAATTAAATGCACTTAAAGGAGCGACAGAGGTTATCCAGAAATTCAAACCAAAACTTGCAATTTCGCTTTATCATAAACCCAACGACCTCCACGAAATACCTCTTTACATTTCCAGTAATTTTTCATTTTACTCTTTATACATTGACCATTACACCATTCACCAAGAAGAACTGGTTTTGTACTGCATGCCTAATCTAGAAAAGGATTAATCTCATGTTTCTTATTGCCGACTTTTTCGCCATCAATTCATTACCTTTTACAATATATACAAAGGCTGCCGAGGAATAGACTATACTATGATTATAGTGAATAGCGTTTTAGATTTATTAGGCAGTATTTGAAAACCAAGCTGAATCATTCAAATATACTAGATTTACTCCGCACAATGTAAATTCAGATATCATAATCTTAGTCCTAAGCTCTACTTATGCACTGAAATAAAGCAAGCAAACTGGAACACTCGGGATCAGTATTAAGACCTTAAGGGCTTCCATCATTTCATACCTACATATTCAGACAGCATTTTGATATGCCTACATTTAATTCATGAGATTTTACTCGGTTGTTTATTTTAAAAATTGAAGGTTACCGACAACCAAAAGGTGATCTGGTCCTGCAGAATATTTATAGTTCGTACCTACACTAGTAAAATATGACCCTGAGGAGTCATGAATTTTTTAAGTTTCTTAATTGCATATTAAAGTCATATGAAATATCTTCTCTATACCAAATTGCATTTTACAATTAATTTTAGATGGCGTCAGAGGTAGAAATTCAAAACTTCTTTTTAGGCAGTCATTAGAATCACGATTCCATGTACATTTTTATTGTCTTAAATCGATTTTATTGAGGGAATTATTCTGTAATAATGCCGTAATGTGCAATAACTCGATGCTCTAAATTTCAACGTAGAGTGGATATATTGGATTGGAAGCATCAATTACATTTTCTCTAGAATATTTATTTTGTTTATTGAAGGTATGTGATTATCTTGTTGAGCTTTCATGCTTACTGAAAGAAGTATCCATAAAACGTTATTATAATTAGTCTGCAAGGTCTTCAATCCCATGGAAGAGATCAAGGGGGTTCTTGAAAAACAGGAGTAAGTCAGTCAGGCAGCCGAATTGCTGCAACAAATGCGAAAAGTAATTAAAAAATGTCTCAGAAATGCGATATTCAAAAAAATAAACAGAGCTTGAGAAGCATATAACCACAAAAAATTAAGAAGAATTACATATATAATCTGCTTCCCATTCTGAGAAATTTTCTGTATGGATTACTTCGGAAAAAATTTAACATATATTAGCCAACTTCATAATAGATGAAAAGCAGCAATGTCGATAGCCTGAAACAGGTCAAATACGAGAAGAGCCAAAGTAGATAGTATGAGTAAATCAAGCAATCTGTGTCTACTAAAGCTACACGCAATCACGCAAAATAAGACAACCAGAATAGGTAGTAGAAGGAGTATGAGATAATTTAACAAAAACAGCTAAAAGAAACAATCAGGTAAAGGGAAGCAGAATCTAAGCAAGACAATTCAGGAACTTATGCCAATCAAGAATAAAAAAAAACTAATCAAGAAGGATCAAGTGATACGAGATGAATTTTCACTTCAATAACATATAATTAGAAAGGCAAAAGGAATTGGAAGGACGGATGACATGTTGAAACATGATACAGTAATGAGAATGAGACTTCAAAATAATGACAGAGTCAAGATTGATACATCAACTTCTAGAAGAAGGGAACTACCAAGAATGCATAAAATTCTGTCAAGATATAATTAGGAAAAACCCAAACAGCACAGTCGCAAGAAAATACGCAGGTAAATGTCTTCTAATTATTGGCGATTCTGAACAAGCCATAGAATATCTACTAAAGGCCAACGAATTAGACAACTCAGACCCAGAAGTAACCAAAGATATCGGAACTATCTTTGCAAGGCAAGGGGACAAAAATACTGCGCTCTTGTGGTACTGGAGGTCATTAGAAATCAACAAAAACTATGCGCCAGCATTATGTAACATCGGAAAACTCAAACAAATCTCAGGAGATCATCAAGAAGCAATTCGCCTATTCAGACTCTCTATAGCTTCAGATCCATTGCTCTTTCAAGCTTATATTGGAATCGCTAACAGTTCAATAGCAATAAACAACCTCGATGAAGCCAAAGCCTTCGCCGAGAAAGCATTAGAGACAAATAAAAGGGCTCCAAGAGGCAATGAAGTCCTTGGGATTATATGCCAAAAAAAAGGAGAAGAAAGCCAAGCACTGTATCACTACAAGCGAGAACTAGAGATAAACTCTAGAGCGTTACTTTCGCTAATAAATCAGGGCACAATTCTTTTTCAACAAGACAAAACAGAACAAGCTGTGGAGTCACTACTAAAAGCAACTCAAATCAAACCCAGTGAAGAATGCTCACTACTTCTAGCGCAAGCATATGAAAAACTAGGGAAACTCCAAGAAGCAATTTCTGAATACCAAAAGCTAGCAGTAAAAAATACAAAAAATAAACTTATTCCCTATAAGATTGGTGTATGCTTTCAAAAGATTGGCAGCCATAACGATGCGATAAATGAATTGATGCTGGCCACTGAAATTGATAGTTCTTTCATTGAAGCTTGGCACAGTCTGAGCATTTCTCTTGCCTACAATGGTCGCAAACAAGAAGCTCATACAGCGGCACTCAAAGCAATAAATCTAAGTCCCAATAACATCAATGTTCACATTCAGCTAGCTAAAACTTACATAGATTTAGGCAACCTTGATCAAGCTTTAACCTGCATCCTCAAGAGTCTTGAACTCAACCCTGATGATCCGGATTTATATATGATGATGAGCATTATCAACATAAAGCTCGGCAACTTAGATCAAGCTATTGACTCCACACTAAAAACACTCAAGCTTCAACCCGACAACCCGGAGGCATATATTAATCTAGGCGGAATCTATCACGATCTAGATAAAACAAATGACGCAGTCTCATGTTTTTTGAAATCGATAGAACTCAAAACCGACAATCCAATTGCATACATGAACCTAGGCAGCGCATACAATAATCTCGGGGCAATCGATCAAGCTATCGCAGCCACTCTAAGATCCTTAGAACTTCGATCGAATAACTCAATAGCCCGCATGAATCTGTGCAGAATGTACAGGCAAATTGGTTATTTCGATCAAGCAATTAATGCTATTGAAAAATCTCTGGTCCTAAATCCGAAAGACCCTGATGCGCTCAGCACCCTAGGAGATACACTAAATTCAATGGGACAATTGGAAGAATCAATTGAAGCCTATAAAAAGGCCTTTGAGATTAATCCAACAATCAGCAATGCCTGCAAAGCATTATTACACTTCTCCGATATTTATATAGAAAAGGATGAAATAGCCGCCGAGAGGAAGGATTACCTTGAAAACATTGTCAAAATATTTAGAGGTAAAATTAAAACACTACCCGATGAAAAATTTCCATACTTATCGCTCTTGATGCTTACATATCAAAATTTAAGCGATGACAAGGAAATTATGCAATTCATCTCAGAACATACATGCTCCTATCTAAACTTAAGCAAACGAGATCGGTTAAGTAGTTCATTTAGACAAGAAGAGCAGGTCCACAACAAAGGCGGGAATGGTATTGGATTTTTCTTTGACAATACTGATAGCGAGCACGTTATTGTGCGGCATTACTATAATTTAGTCAAAGCTTGTAAGAATGCTGGATTTAAAATTACCCTTATTAAAGGTCCGAATGCGATCGGACATGATGATATTAAACTCAGATCTGCCTCCTCAAGGGTAATACAATTAAGTAACAACCTCAAAAGATCTGTAGAGCTACTCAAATCACAAAATCTGGATTTGCTTGTATATACAGAGATGCATTCCAGCTCTGCTCCATACAGCTTGGCTCACAATAGAATTGCACCAATCCAAATTGTATTGCCTGGCAATGAAATTACAACTGGGCTAGATACTATAGACTATTATTTTTCTAATGACATTAACGAGCCCCAATATGCTCAAAAAAACTATTCTGAAAAGCTAATACGCTTAAATTGCCTGGCAACCACCTTAAATCTAGACAACTTTTGCTTTAGAAAAATTGAAGCAAAAGCAGAACTTGGAATACCTGAAAATAAACAGCTAATTGGAATTATGCACAATCCCATTAAATTTCATCCCGATATGGATGAAATTTTTGAGGGAATAGCACAATTAAACCCTGACATAAATTTTGTTGCTGTAGTCTTCAATGCTGCACAATCAGAACGTCTAAAAAAAAGATGGCGGCAGAAAGCTCCCAAAGCATTTTCAAAATGTCTCTTTTTAAACAAAATGAAGAAAGAAAAGTATTTTATGACCCTATCTCATATGGATGTAGTGCTTGATCCATTATACAGAGGAGGTGGGACGTCATCATTTGATGCTTTGGCATTAGGAGTACCAATTATCTCGATGCCAGTCAATCACGCAAGAAGTAGGTTCGTGCATGCACTATATAAAGTAATGAAGTTAGAAAAGTCACCTATAGCAAGAAATCGAGAAGAATACGTTAAGTGGTGTACGGATATACTCTCATCCGACGACCTGCGACAAAGCATATCCTCATCAATTAGGAACAACTTTCACGAGATCACTAAACTTACTAGCAAGTCCGAAGAAGAGATGGTTGAGGTATTCAATAATTTACTCAAAAGTAACATCAGAACATGAAAGTCAATTGCTTTCGTGGAAATGAAAGTGAATAAATAATTTCTATGTCTATCCCAATAGATTATAAGAGCATAGTTTGACTTTCTATAGGTGCATAAAATCTCCTTAAGGTAATAGCTCCTGTAACAATGACATCTAGCCATCACATAGTTGTGACGTCCAGAACCGATAGGGAGAAGTGCAACTCAACCATTATGTCAAACCAAAACAAACAGGGGCTAAGACTTTGAGCATCCATTAAGACATCCCGCAGTTGAATCAACATCGACAGCAATCAAACCATAACCAGACCTAGATGAAGACACATAGCCATTATGAGCTGTAACTACGGCTAATGGTGTTGATGAGAAAGCAAGCCAGAGCCGGAGCAGACTTAGTAAGATCACTATCTCATTCTTAGAAACACGAAATAGCATCAGAAATAAATGTGACTAGACGGCTCATAGCCAGAACTGAAATCCGCAAGATCAGAAGAAAAATCCTATGCAGAAGTAAAGTTGCCAGGATTTCCTCTCCAAGTAAGCCGAACAAGGCGGCATTGATCATGGCCATCGTGCTTTACGGCATACATGCTTGGTAAACGCCTGCAGGATTCACCGCCGAGATCAGCTCAGGGGGCAGCAGGTGAAGATTGATCGAACAGCCGGGAAACCGAGCTTTTCTCGCTCCGCCAACCAGGCTTCGGCCACCTTGCGGTCCAGGTTGCGGATACGGCCAATAGTTGCGGTTCTCTCTGTAACAGAAATCACGCCACGAGCTTCTAGAAGATTAAAGGTGTGACTGGATTTAAGAACGAAATCAAGACCGGCGCGGGAATGATGGACTGCAAGAAAGCCCTTGCAGAGAGTGACGGAGATATGATCAAGGCGAGCGAATGGCTGCGTCAGAAGGGTGATCTTGATGTGCTTCGCTCTCTCTTTGTCATGGCTGGCGAGACCATGGCTACAGAGAATGTCTTGACCAGTGAATTCAGCGATTTGCAGCCTGGTGACAGCACCCTGCTTAACAG